>JALYTG010000152.1:0-4247 GCA_030854405.1 Chloroflexota bacterium
GGCCGAGTACGACAAGCTGCTGGGAGTCATCGGCCTGGTGCGGACGGTGGGACTGGTGGCAGTGGGACTGGTGGCGCTGACAGTGCTCTTCATGATCATCAACACGATCAGGATTGCCGTCTACTCGCGCGCCAACGAGATCGAGATCATGCGCCTGGTGGGGGCGAGCGACTCCTTCATCCGCTGGCCGTTCATTCTCGAAGGCATCCTTTGTGGACTGATCGGGGCGATCGTCACCGTGATCCTGGTGGCCATCGTCTGGGATCCGATCCAGCCGGCTATGGTCCGCGTCTTCCAGATGCCGACTGCCGTGAGCGCGCGCTTCCTGACGACGCTTTCGCTGCTCGTGCTGTCGGTTGGGCTCGGAGTGGGCGCCATCGGCTCCTGGATCAGCGTGCGCTCGTACCTCTCCGCCGCTCATTGATCCCCTCGACGCGCTCAGTCGCGTGTCGGAAACGTAATGCCACCGAAATCGGAGCATCGCGGCTCCGCCGCTACGATCGGGACCTCCGATGACTGAATCCATGCCGACACCGCCCCTGGCGGCCTCTGATCCACCTCCCGAGCACACCCCCGCGCGCCGCATCTCGCCGATTGCCTGGCTGCTCGCGATTGTGCTAGCCGCCGTCCTGGGCGCGCTCCTCTTCACCGGCGGATACCTGGCGGCGGGGGGCGCGGGCGCCGGCGGCGGCAGCTGCTCCGCGCCCACTGCTGCGTTCGCGGCCTTCTGCGAGGCGTACGGCCGGCTGAAGCAGCAGTACGTGGACAGGCTCGACGACCAGAAGCTGTCCGAGGGTGCGATCCGCGGGATGTTCCAGTACGGCGTTCAGGATCCGTACAGCGCCTACATGCCGCCCGACGAGTACCAGCGCGCGCTCGGAGACCTCTCGGGCAAGTTCTCCGGCATCGGCGCCGAGATGGCGGTCAAGAACCTCGCCAATCCCGGCAACCTGGAAGCCTGCCCCGATTTCAGCGACAACTGCGTCTTCGTGGTCGTCGCCCCCCTCGCCGGCACGCCCGCCGAGAAGGCAGGGCTCAAGGCAGGCGACCTGGTCCTCGCCGTGGACGGCACATCGGTCAAGGGCTCGACCATCGAGGCTCAGATCGCCAAGGTGCGCGGTGCGGCCGGCACGAAGGTCACGCTCACCATCAAGCGCGGCGACAAGCAGCTCGATATCTCGATCACGCGCTCCGAGATCACGATCCAGGAGGTCGAGACCCGGATGCTGAGCGGCCGGATTGGCTACATCAAGCTGAACGGCTTCTCGGACGCCTCCGCCGCGCAGTTTCGGACCGCGGTGAAGGGTCTGCTCGACAAGGGTGCACAGAAGATCGTCTTCGACCTTCGCAACAACCCGGGCGGCTATATCGAGTCGGCGCGCCAGGTCGCCAGCCAGTTCATCGACTCTGGAGTGATCTTCACACAGGAATCGAGCGGCGAAGCGACCAAAACGTGGGATGCCACCGGCGACGGGGTGGCGACCAGCAAAGCCATCCAGGTGGCGGTCCTGGTCAACTCCGGGAGCGCCTCGGCCTCGGAGATCGTGGCCGCGGCCCTCAAGGAACATGGGCGCGCCACCATTATCGGTGAGCACACCTTCGGCAAGAACACGGTGCAGGTCTGGTCCAAGCTCGGGAACCAGGGCGGGGTCCGGATCACGATCTCGCGCTGGTTCACGCCAGACCATAACTCCGTCGCCCCCAATGGGGTGCAGCCCGACATCGCGGTCACGATCCCGCCCACGACCCCTCCTGAGCAGGACCTCGTCCTGGAAAAGGCGATCAGCTTCCTGGAGAGTCGCGCGGTCGGCGAAGGAGCGCCATCACCGAGCCCGACCGGCAGTCCATCGGCATTCCTCGGCGGCGCCACGGTCGCATGGGAGCCTGGCGCCGGACGCTTCGCCTGACCTTATTGTGCGCTCTGGACCGAGCGTGCTAGCATCGTCGGCAACGAAAGGAGGTGGTGTGCAGTGAGTAGTTCCTGTCACGCCACCACCGAGGCGGATCGCTAAGCGCTTCGAGTGGTAGCGAGGTGAGAGCCGGCCGAATCTGGCCGGCTCTTTCCATGCCCTGCAACTGATCGACGGACGGACCTTCGACCGATGCCTGAAAAGACCGTTGCTCTCAATCGACGAGCCCGATACGACTACGCCGTCGAGCAGACGCTCGAGGCGGGCATCGTGCTGACCGGCACGGAGATCAAGAGCATTCGGGCCGGGCGAGTCAACCTGGGGGACGCCTACGCTCGCATCGAGCACGGAGAGGCGATCCTGGTCGGAGCGCACATCGCGCCGTACGAACAGGGAAACCGCTATAACCACGAGCCGCTGCGCACTCGAAAGCTGCTCCTGCACCGCGACCAGATCGCAGAGCTCGCCGGGTTGAGCCAGGCGAAGGGGCTCACCATCGTCCCGCTGCGCCTCTACTTGCGCAACGGTCTCGCCAAACTGGAACTCGGTGTCGCGCGCGGCAAGAAGACGCACGACAAGCGGCGCGCTATCGCCGAGCGCGATGCCAGACGCGAGCTGCAGCGGGAGACAAAGGCCAAGATCAAGATGTGAGAACAGGTGTTCTCATTCATGAAGCCGCGTGGTAAACTGTTGGCGGTGTCGGTCCGTGGGGATGTCAGGTTTCGACAGGGCTCAGGGACCGGGAATCGCAGGTCGAGGTCGCCCGCAGGCCTCGTTAAACCGCGGGCAAAGCCAGTAACTGGCAATAACAGTTACGCTCTCGCCGCCTAAATAGCGTCGAGCGTCGACACGGCCTCCCCCTCTGGGCCGTGAAGACGTCATCAGGAGGGGTGCGGCGTCGCCGACTCCGGTGAGCGGCGTCAAAGAGCCGAGAGGCATCGCCGGATAGCAAGCGAAGCACCCCGCCGGTTGGGGGCTCGCAGCGCGAATCGCAAGTAAGCCGGAAATACCTGTAGGAAGTTCCCGGCGACTCGGTTCTGGACGGGGAGTTCGATTCTCCCCCATCTCCACCATTACTTCGGCATGCAGCCCCAGGTGCCTCACCCACTACGAGGCCAGTGGGAAGCGGGCGACGGTCCGCCAGCGTCGTCCGTCGAATGCCACCACCGCGACCGAGTCGACAGTGAGCTCTGCGTCGATCACGGTGCCCTTCATCGCCGCCCACGCTTGATCCGCCCGGTTCGTGGTCCGCGGATTAACGATCGTCACGTGAGGCGTGATCGCGGGACCGTCGGGACCAACGATCTCGGCGCGCAACCTCCGGCAACCTTCCTCGGGGTCTCGGACGCGGAAGAAGATGTCATCCTCCTGCTCGATGTCTCCGAGCGCGAGCCCGAATTGGGCGACGCGCGCGATCGCACGTGCCAGCCGCTCGCGCAGGTCGTCCACCCCGCGGGTCTCCTCCGGATATGCGAGGGTGATGTGGGCGCCGATCTGATCGGCCATCGCCGGATCCCAGCGCGCGCGCAGCGCCTCGACCTCGTTCGCCGCCTCCCGCTCCATGAGGATGACCGCATGTGGGAGCTGGAGCTGACCGGGCGCGGTCGATCGCAGCGCCAGCTCGACCTGGTGACGAACGATCCCGTGGTCTCGGCCGCCGTTCTCGTCGAGCACCCCAATCTCGTCGAAGCCGATCCATCGGAACTCGATGTGCTGCGGCCGCTCCAGGCGCGGCTGGGCGAGGTCGCCCGCCACGTCGACGAGGAAGTCGAACTCGCGCCGGCCGCTCCCTGGATCGGTCTCGTCGATGCTCCAGTCCGCCACGTACGCGAGCTGGGGTGATCCGACCACGCGCCAGCCGGTCTCCTCCCACACTTCTCGCTCGAGAGCCTCGAGCAGCGTCTCCCCGGGATCGACGTGGCCGCCGGCCACGTCCCAGCCGCCCGGCAGAAATTCCCGGCTCCAGCTGCGACGGTGAACGAACGCGCGACCCGAGCTGTCGAGGATCAGGCCAGCGACCACGCATTGCCGGCCATCTGCCTCCGCCTGTGCCTGGAGGAGGTGGTAGTCCACCGAAAGAGGGTAGCTCGCGCTCGCGCCGGCCCGTTGCGGCACGGCAGTCGCCGGCAGCAGCGGATGCCGGCCGGGCTAGGATCACCGGGCGACGCTGTGCTATAACCGCCCCCGACGGTAGACGCGGAGGGCGTCATGCGCAATCGAGCAGCAGCTCGGGGAGGGTTATCTCTTGTCAATGGAAACGCCGCCGCCTGAGCAAACGCGAGAGGCGCCGCCTGAGCAAGCGCCAGCGGGTACAGCACCGCCACCGCCAGAGTCGTC
>JALYTG010000152.1:4257-6066 GCA_030854405.1 Chloroflexota bacterium
GGAGCGCGCCGCCGCCGGCGCAGCCTGTCGCCGGAGCTTCGGGCTTTGTGTATGCCGATGTTCCCAACAGGGCGATCGCATACATCATCGACGCGATCATCCTGTTCGTGATCAACATCATCATCGGCCTTGTCATCGGCTCCTTTCTGCCGACGACGAGCATCAACCCGAACCCCACCGGATTCAACGATCTGGTGACGGTCAACTACGTGGGTGTCCTGGTCAGTGCGGTGGTGAGCACCCTGATTAGCGGCGCGTACTTTATCTACACCTGGACCGCGATGCGCGGATCGGTCGGGCAAAAGCTGCTGGGGATGCAGGTCGGGAACTTCCCTGACGGCGCGACCCTCAAGCAGGACCAGGCAATCAGGCGCTGGATTTTCCTTGGGGCGCCGCTGGGCCTCTTGAGTGCGCTCACCGCGGCTGTCGGCCCTGCTCTCGGCGCCGTGATCGGCCTCCTCGGCCTGGCCTACTTCATCTACCTGCTCGTGACGACGGCGCAGAGCCCGACCAAGCAGGGATTCCACGACAAGCAGGCGAACACCGTCGTGGTGAAGGCAGCACGGTCGGTCGGGTAGCCCAGCCAGACCTCAGTGGAGGAGCGGCTCCGTCGACTCGGCGGGGCCGTTCGCTCGCCCGGCGCTCTACGGCGCCGGGGATCGGTAGCGTTCCGTCAGCCGGCTGATCGGCTCGGCCGGCGGCCCTGCGTCGGCCCCATGGCCGCCGGCCGCGGCCAGACGCGCGATGACGACATCGGCGGGCAGCCCATCGTCGACCGCGTCGGCCGCCTCACGCAGGAGCGGCGCGCAGGCAGGATCGCGTTCGCTCTCGGCCAACCAGCGGAGCAGGTCGCCGATCTCGGCGTGTGTCGCCTCAAGATCGGCCGGAGCTTCACCGAACGCCTCGTCGAAGTAGCAAATGGCGATCGCCAGGAGATCGTCCCGCAGGCCCGCTCGACTCGGCGCAGCTGCGAGTCGCACGCCACCCTCGAGATCGTCGAAGGCGAGCGCGTAGCCCTCGGCGCCGAGCGCGAAGCCGACCCACGGGCCCCGGGCAAAAAGGCGCCCGATGGCGCTTGGCGATGCACCGGCCATAAGGTCGATCGTCGGGCTCATTGCTCGACCCGGGTGGCGGGCAGGACCACGATGCGTCGGTTCGGCTCGACCCCGACACTTTGGGTGCGCACGTTCGGGTTCTCGATCAGGGCAAGGTGCACGATCCGCCGCTCGAGGGCAGGCATCGCCTCCAGCTGGATGATCTTGCCGCTCTGTGCAACCCGTTTGGCGGCGCGCTCCGCGACGTCGCGGAGCTGATCTTCGCGCCGGCCCCGGTAGTTCTCGACGTCGACGGCGATGCGAAGGTGCTGCCCTTCGCGCTTGGCGACGATCAGGTTGACCAGGTGCTGCAGGCTTGCCAGCTTCTCGCCGCGACGCCCGATCAGCACGCCAAGATCCTCGCCGCGAACGTTCAGCTTCGACGTTTCGGTGCCCATAAGGATCTCAACCGTGGCGGGCACGCTCATCAATCGCAGCATCTCCTCGAGGACTCCTTTTGCCTCCTCGAGTGCGCCTCGCTCGCTCTCGGAGAGCTCCTCTAGCGGCTTGGCCGGGATGAAGGGCGCCGGCTCGCGCATCGGCCGATCCGGTCGATCAGTTCGCTCGGGCCGCTCGGCCCCTTCGCGCGGACGCTCGCGCCCGTTGGTCGGACGGCCCCCGCGGCCGCGGCCACCCCGGCGGCGGCGACTCTCCTCGGCCTGGGCCAGCTCGATCGGCTGGTCGCCGGCGTCGTCCTGCGGCATCAGGCTCGGAG
>JALYTG010000153.1 GCA_030854405.1 Chloroflexota bacterium
GTACTGGGGGTCGCTCGCGATGTCCGCAACGGTGTAGATCGGTCCGGCCGGCACGCCGGCGCCCTCGAGCCCAGCGAGACAATCGGCGAGCGTGTGCGATCCGGTCCAATCGTGTATGGCCTCGCGCTGTTGGTGGTCGCCAGCGCCACCAACTTCAACGCCTTCCTCATCGGCATGGCGATCAGCGGGCTCGGCTTCGGCGTGTACATGGCAGTGGACCTCGCGCTGGTTGTCGATGTCCTGCCGAACCGAGACACGGCCGCCAAGGATCTCGGCGTGTTCAACATCGCCGGCGCGCTTCCCTTTTCGATCGCGCCGGCGATCCTCGTCATTGGTGGCGGCAGTTACGGCGTTCTCTACATGGTCGCCGGCGCCTGCGCCATCATCGGAGCCCTCGCCATCCTTCCCGTGAAGGGTGTCCGCTAGCCACATATCCGGACGTGACCGCTCCGGTCGCTACCGGTCGGACGAGATCCAGCCAGCGATCTGTGCGCGTGACTTGAAGCCGAGCTTGTCCAGGATGTGGCCGACGTGCGTGGCCACCGTGCGTTCGGAGATGAACAGGCGGGCTGCGACCTGCTTGTTGCTCAGACCATCGGCCACCAGTCGGGCGACCTCGGCCTCCCGTTTCGCGAGAGGTTCAGTGTCGCCAATAAGTGGGGCGAGCCGAGCGGGATCGGATTCACCGAGCGCAAGCCGCACCGCCGCTCGGCGGCTGAGCCGCGAGCCCGCCTCAAACTCGGCCTCGAACTTCGCCTGTCCCAGCCCTCGGCGAGCCCACTCTTTTGCCTCGGCGAGCCGCGGAGCATGTGGTCCGATATTTCCGACGCCGGCGCCGGCACCAAGGGTCTCGGCCGCGCCAAGGAGCTGGGCCGCGAGTCGCGCCTGACGGGAGCTCGCCGCATGCCAGCCGAATCCCGACAGCAACAAGTACTGGGCGAAGCGATCTTCGATCTGCCGCGCGACTCGCAGCGCTTCGCCCATCTGCGCCTTCGCCCCATCCAGGTCGCCACTCAGCATGGCTACCGTGCCGAGGTTGCGCAGCATCGATCCCAGCAGAAACAGATCGCCTGCCTCACGGCTGAGGCGCGCGCCCTTCGACGAAACGGCTTTGGCGGTCTCCAGGTCGGCCCCGAAGAACGCGTGAACGGCCTGTGCCTGGATGAGCTCGATCGTCGCGACGTGGTCACCAAGATCGGTGGCCACCGCCTCGGCCTCCTCCAGGAAGCGCATCGCGCGTGCGATATCGCCGATCATGTGCTCCACGCTTGCCGCCATCGCCAATGATTCGGCCAGTTGCTGCAGCAGCCCCGTCGCTCGAGCGACTTCGACCGCGCGCGCCAGCCACGGTCTGGCGGCCGCGGGGTCGGCTTGGAGCACGCTCAGCCAACCTCGAAGGTGGCAGGCGCTGGCCTGGGTTTCCGGCGACGCCTCGCCGGTCGCCAGTAACTGGTCCAGCCAGCGCACGCTTTCCGTCGTGCCGTGCGTGATCCAGTAGTAGCGCAATGACGCCGCTATATCGAGTCCGCCAGCAGAGTCCCCACGAGCGACGCAGTCCTGCAGCACGGCACGAATGTTGTCGATCTCCAGCTCGGCCCACGACAGCCATTGAGGAAGGCGATACCGCGCCCCAGTCGCGGCTGACAGACAGGTGGTTCGGTAGTAGTTGAGGCATCGCGCTGCGAGAAGGCCTTCCTCATCTGCCTCCCGGGACTTCAACGCAGCGTATTCGCGCATGGTCTCGTGGAGCCGGTAGCAAGCGATGCCGTCAACATCCTCCTTGGCTACCAGCGACTTATCGAGCAGCGACGACAGGATGTCCAGGATCTGGCTCGCCGGAATTTCGTCGAATGCGCAGACTGGCGCGACATCCTCCAGAGTGAAACGGCCGGCGAATACGCCCAGGCGCCTGAGTACGGTTTGCTCGAACGCCGTCAACAGGTCGTAGCTCCAGTCGATCGTGCTTCGAAGCGTTTGATGGCGCGGAAGGGCGACCCGAGCTCCTCCAGTCAGGAGAGCGAACCGGTCACTCAGGCGATCGAGGATCTGCTCAACGCCCAGAGCGCGGGTCCGGACCGCAGCCAGCTCGATCGCTAGCGGCAGACCGTCAAGCCGCCGACACAAGCGGACGACCGCTGCCTGGTTCGCGGCACTCAGCTCGAAATTGCTCGCCGCCGCCGCCCGCTCGGCAAACAGAATGACCGCCTCGTTCTGCTGAACGTGGGCGACGGACTTCAGGCCGTCTGCAGAAGGGAGATCCAGCGGCGGGACCGGTACGACCTGCTCACCCGGCACCTCCAGTGGCTCACGGCTGGTGGCGATCACCCGTAGGTTCGGCGCCGCGCGGAGCAGTTCGGTGACGACCTGCGCAGCCGAGTCGACGACGTGCTCGCAGTTATCCAACAGGAGCAACACCTGCCGCGCCTCCAAGTGGGCGGCCAGGATCTGGAGCGGACTCATCGTCGCTTGGTCTCGGAGGTCAAGGGCTGCGAGGACCGCGTCGGTCACGAGCGACCCGTCGCGGATTTCAGCCAGCTCGACGAGCCAGGCACCGGCGGGGAATCCACGTTCAAGGTCGGCCGCCGCCCGGAGCGCGAGTCGCGTCTTACCGACACCCCCCGGCCCGACGAGAGTCACGAGGCGCGTCGTGATGAGCTTCCTTCTTATCTCGGCGAGTTCACGACGGCGGCCGACGAAGCTCGTCGTCTCGGCGGGGAGATTGCCTGATTGGTGGCGCGGCCTGGCCATGCGAATACACGGTACTGGGCCGACTACGTATCCAATCCGCAATCCTGACGATTCGGCGGCAAGGCGTTCTGACGCAACCTGAGAGCCATGTCAGATGTTGAACTCGCGAGCCGCCGGGTGGAAGTCACATTCGTACATCGCCCTCCAGCGCGACAGGTCGCAGCAACGCTGGGAGTTAGCGCCGTAGCGGTCGACGGATGCCGTCTGTGCTGCCTAATTCGAGGCAGCTTTCAGCCGCTCCTGGAGGCGCTGCGCGGCTACGAGGTGATCGATTTCACGTCGATTCCGACGCTCGAGGGAGGTGGTTGATGACTGGAAATTGAGTCTCTTCGGGTCGTCCTGACCAGTTCGACGCACCGACCATCGCACCTCGACAAGTGCTCACCAATTTGCGCAAGGAGAATGACAATGACTATTACCCCGATCACCCTCTTCCGAGCGGCGGCCGCTGCCGCCGCCACAGCAGGTCTGATCTTCATCGGCGTCCAGTTCAATCATCCCCACCTGGACGCCACGTCCATCACTACGACCGACGTTGTAGTGCGCAACTCACTGAAGATGCTCATGGCTGCCCTGGCCCTGGCCGGCATCACGGGCATCTATCTGCGCCAGGTCACGAAGATCGGGTCGCTCGGCCTGCTGGGGTACGTTCTGTTCGCCGCCGGCTATCTCAGCATGCTGGGAACGGAATTCGTCGCCGCGCTGGTCCTCCCCTCCATCGCCCAGACCTCACCCGACTTCGTCAACGACGTGATCGCGATGGCCACGAATCAGCCAGTGACTGGCGACATCGGGTTGATGAGGATCGCCATCCTCTTCAACGGCATCACCTATGTCGGTGGCGGCGTCATCTTCGCAATCGCACTCTTTCGCGCCAACGTCCTCGCCCGGTGGGCGGCGGCAGTCCTCACGGTTGGCACCTTTGCCACCATCGCAGCCGGCCTCGTGCCGCAGTACGAAAGGCTGTTCGCTCTTCCCACGGGCCTCGCGCTCGTCGGCCTCGGCTACTCCCTCTGGCGCGAGCTGGGTACGACACCCGCCGCTCGGCCGGTCGTCACTCCTTCCGCCTCGGTGCTCGATGCGGTCGCTGCCCGGTGACCGTCCAAACGGCAGGGCGCCCCACCCGGTCGACTCGGTCGACCGGGTGGGTGCCGTTCGCGCTCGTCGCCGTCGTTGTGATCCCAGCCATCGCCGGCTTTCTGCGCCTTGTCGAGCTGGCCGGTGGTCCGCAGCTGCTACCCGCTAACCCGCGCATCACCGATTCGCCACTGCCCGTGATCGTCCACATCGTCTGCGCTGTGGCGTACGCCACCCTCGGCGCCTTCCAGTTCTCCGACGGGCTGCGGCGCCGCTGGCCCAGCTGGCACCGGATGGCCGGTCGAGTCTTGGTCTTGCTCGGCTTGGCCGTTGCGTTCTCCGCGCTATGGATGACGGCGTTCTACTCGCACGTGCCAGGCGGCGTGTTGGCCTACGCGTTTCGGCTGGCGTTCGGGTCGGGCATGGCTGCCAGCATCGTCCTCGGGTTCAATGCGATCCGCCGCGGCGACGTTGCCCACCACCGGGCCTGGATGGCACGCGCCTACGCGCTGGCACTCGGTGCCGGCACCCAAGCGTTCACCCTAGGCATTGGGAACGCTGTCTTCGGCACGAGCGAACTGAGCACTGCCCTCGGCCTGGGCGCGGGCTGGGTCATCAATGTCGTGGTCGTTGAGTACGTCATCCGCCGGCGCATCATCAATCGCCCACCAGGCCGGGCGGGAACGAAGGCGATGGCCTCACGGCGCGATCTGGTCAGCGGGCAGTAGGGCGCTTCGCGTGCGTCATAGAGGCCACTAAGTTGTTAGCGCAATCCCGGAGGAGGTGATCGTTATGGAAACTGAGCTCGAGAGCAAGGCGTGGTTCGTCGTGCTACTCGTGCTGGGAATTTTCAACTTCCGGATCGTCGGGATGATCGCCCAGTGGTGCTGCACATCGTTGGCGCTGCCACGTTCATCGTGCTTGGTTCGTTCCAGTCCGTGCCGAGCATCCGCCGCCGGAAGCCTGCGTGGCACCGTCGGGCCGGCCGGTTCGTGGTCGCAGCCTGGATTTGTCGCGGCGCTCTCGGGACTCTGGATGACGCAGTTCTACGCGCTCCCCGAACACGATGGCATTCGCCTATACGGCTTCCGGCTGCTGTTCGTTCGCTCATGGCTGGTCGGTAGCTGAGCCTGTGACTCCGATCGCATACATCGCCTTCGCTATGGCTGGTCGCCTGCGGCGTCGCTCTGCCGGTGACGTGAGACTGTCCTCGATCCTGCGGATCGAGCGGCCACAGTGAAGGCAATCGTTCGCTCCCACCGCGCCAGGACAGCGTCCACCGCCGCGGCGCCCTCCGGGCTGCATAGCGGCGCCCGTGCGGGTCGTGTCGATGATGGACACGGCGAGTATTTTTCAGCGGCTCACCGGGAGGTCTAAGTGACGAGGATCCTCTACAAAACGGCACGCGTGCCTGCCATCTCGCGGGACATGAGCGGCATGGGCGCTCCCGCGCAACAGGGTGTCGCATGGTTCGAGTTGGTCTTGCACGAAGGTCCGCCGAACGACAACACCTGGGAGGGTGGCGGTCAGACGATCGTCTACTGGCGAGACCAGTTCGCACGCAAGAAAGATCCGTATCCGTGGACTATCGAGGCTTCAGGCATGGAAGGTGTTGCGCCAGCCATCATGCCCGACAGAGCCCTAGAGGGATTGCCCGACGATGCGCGGATCTCTTTTTTGTGGACTTTCGTCCCGGCCGAGCTCGCCGGAAAGAACAGCGTCGACGTCTGAGTAGCCGCAGCCCCGCCGCATAGCAGAAAGCGATCGGGGTTCGTCCGAAGCCCCGTGACATTGAGCATCAGCGCGCCAAGGCCGCGTCCATCGCCGCGGCGGCTTCGCGCTCCATCGTCGGCGTGACGTGCGAGTACGTGTCCAAGGTGATCGCGATCGTCGAATGGCCGAGCATCTCCGACACGATCTTCGGGTGGACGCCGCGCCCCAGTAGCAGCGTCGCCGCCGTGTGGCGCAGGTCGTGGAACCGGATCCGCGGCACCCCCGCGCGGACGCAGAGCGCCCTGAACGCGCCGAGGACATGCGACGCGTGGAGCGGGCGACCGGCATGCGTGGCGAACACCACGTCGTCGTCGACCCATTCGGACCCGGCGGCGAGCCGGTCCTGGAGTTGGACCGCACGGTGGCGGCGCAGCGCCGCGATCGCGATATCGGTCAGGGACACGCGTCGGCGTGAATGCGCCGTCTTCGGTTCGGCGTAGATCAGGCCACCAGCGACA
>JALYTG010000154.1 GCA_030854405.1 Chloroflexota bacterium
GGCCAAACCCGATGACTGACAACCCCCCTTCCCCCAGCGATCCGTCACCCACCGAACCGCTCGAATACCAGCACTACGGGCCACCGACCCCGGTGGCGCCGCGTGGCACCTGGCAGGCCGCGGCGGGCTGGTCCAGCAGGGCGCCGGTCGCAGCCACCCCCGTCCAGCGGCGCGGCCTGAGCGCGATGCCGATCATCGCCATCGCGATCGTGGCGGGCCTGTTGTCCGGGGCCCTGAGCGCGACGGCCGTATCGAACCTGCTCCGACCGCAAGCCTCCTCAGGTGCGAGCACCCCGGTGGCCACCAACGTCAACCAGGTCCATATCGACGAGTCGTCCGCCGTCATCAGTGCCGTGAAGAGGGTCGCGCCGGCGGTGGTGACCATCTATTCGCAGGGCGGCGGCGCCCTCAACAATGCGAGCGGCACCGGGTCCGGCTTCATCTTCGAGGCCACCGGCTGGATCCTCACCAACCGGCATGTCGTGACCGGCGCACAGAAGCTCACCGTTCAGCTGCAGGACACGCGCAGCTTCGACGCCACGCTATACGGCATTGACACGCTCACTGACCTTGCGATCATCAAGATCAACGCGACCGGTCTGCCCACCGCTCCGCTGGGCACCAGCGCCGACCTGCAGGCAGGTCAGCTGGCGATCGCAATCGGCAATCCGCTGGGCAACTTCGAGAACACGGTCACCACCGGCGTCGTCTCAGGCCTGGGCCGGCAGATTCGCGCCGGCGATGCGACCCAAACAAGCTCCGAGCAGCTCAACAACCTGATCCAGACCGATGCCGCCATCAACCCGGGCAACTCCGGCGGGCCGCTCGTCAGCAGCGCCGGGGACGTGATCGGGGTGAACACTGCGGTCAATGCCAATGCGCAGGGGATCGGCTTCTCGATCCCGATTGATGTCGCCAAGCCGATCATGCAGCAGGCGTTGAAGGGTGAGAAGCTGTCTCGGCCGTTCATCGGCGTGCGATACACATCGGTGACCCAGCAAGTGGCCAAGGACCAGGGCCTGTCGGTCACGAATGGTGCGCTGATCGGGTCGGGGACGGCCGGCACGGCCGCCATCCTGCCCGACAGCCCGGCGGCGAAGGCCGGCCTGCAGTCAGGCGACGTGATCCTGGCCGTCGACGGCACCAAGGTCGACGAGGCCCATGACCTGTCGCTCCTGATCCTTCCGCACAAGCCGGGCGACACCATCACCCTCAGCGTGCTGCGCGGCAGCACGACGCGTGATGTGCAGCTGACCCTCGGTGAGCTGCCCTCCTCGTGAGGGGCTAGCTCACCTCTGAATCGTCGAGGCGGCGCCGCATGAGCGCCGCTTCGACGTGTCCGAAGATCCCGGGCAGGGGGGCCTCAGGCTTGCGGACCCGCACCTCGACCGCATCCACCAGCGCCGGATCCGTGGCGGCCAGCGCGGCGGTGGCAATCGCCCCCGCCAGTGCCTCGATGAGGCGGAAGCTCTCACCCTCGACGATCTGCCGCACGCGCTCGAAGAGCCCGGCGTAGTCGGCGGTATCGGTCAGGGTGTCACTGGCGGAGGCGACGGCGAGGTCCGCATGCAAGATCAGGTCGACCTCGAAGGGCTGCGGCTCCAGTCGCTCCTCGAGCTGCACGCCATGCCGGCCCAGGAAGCGCATCCCGATCAGGCTGATCCGGTCCTCGCCGCTCATCGGTCGATGGTCGCACGGACGATCGCGTCGGCGACGCGGATCGTCTTCATCATGGCCGCCACATCGTGGACGCGGACGACGTCTGCCCCGGCGGCGATCGCCAGCGCGACGGTGGCGGCGGTCCCCTCGACCCGCTCATGAGATGGGGCCCCGCCCAGGATCTCGCCGATGAACCGCTTCCTGCTGGTGCCGACCAGGACTGGTAGCCGGCCCAGCACCGCCTTCAGCTCCCCCAGCCGATGCAGCAGCTCGATCGAATCGGCCGGCGTCTTGCCGAAGCCGATTCCCGGATCAACGAGGAGCCGGTCGCGGGGCACGCCCGCGGCGACCGCGTCGTCGACCGCCGCTCCCAGCCAGGAGACGACCTGCTGAAAGAGGCCGTCGGGATACTCGGCGCGCTCGCTGTTGTGCATCAGCACGAGGTAGGCACCGGCCGCTGCGGCCGCCTCGATCGTGCCGACGTCGCGGCGCCCGGCCCACACGTCATTGACCATTCCGGCACCGGCCTTCAGCGCCTCGCGCGCGACGATCCCCTTTGTCGTGTCGATGCTCACCAGCGCGCGGCCCGCGAACTCCCGTGCCAGCGCCGAGACGACCGGGATCGCCAGCCGGAGCTCCGCCTCCGCGCCGATCTCGGGGTGCTCCCCGTAGACCGATGCCGGCCGGGTCGACTCCGCGCCGACGTCGAGCAGGTCGGCCCCGGCGTCCACGAAGCTGCGCGCCTGCTCGAGCGCGACGGCCACGATGGCCGCCTCGTCGCGGTCGGGCGGGGCCAGGCCGTCGCCGGAGAACGAGTCGGGTGTCACGTTGAGGATCCCCATCACGTAGGTCCGCTCGCCCCAGCGCAGCTCGCTCATCGCCCGTCGCCCAGCAGGATCGCGCGCACGGCGCCGACGAGATAGAGCGAGCCCGCCACCACGATGGGATCGTCGGGACGGCGCAGCTCGCCCGCCCGCTCCAGCGCGCGTTCGGGCTCCAGGACGACCTCTCCGCCGGGCGCGATGCGCCGCCAGCGGCTGAGCAGCTCCCCCGGTCGATGGGCGTGCGGGTCCGCGATCGAGGTGAAGAGGGGCCGCGGCCGCAACGGGGCCAGCGTGCGCAGGACGGCGCTGACCCGCTTTCCGCGCATCGCGCCGAAGACGAGCACCGGGCGCTCGACTCCGAGCTCGGCGAGCGCGTTTGCCAGCGCCGCGCCTCCGGCCGGGTTGTGCGCGCCGTCGAGCAGCACGCGACCGAAGCGCTCGCTCTCGATCAGCTCCAGGCGGCCGGGCCAGCGCGCGGCGGCCATCCCGGTGCGGATGGCGGTGTCGCTGAGGAAGAGGGGCGCGTGCCTGCGGGTCGCGTCCGCGGCGAGCGCCTCGAGGGTCGCCAGCGCCACCGCTGCGTTCGTCGCCTGGTGGCTGCCGAGCAGGCCGATCGACAGGTCACGGAGCTCTCGCTCCGGCGTCAAAGCGTCGATCACGATTCCGCGCCAGCCGCTCGACCGCAGCGTCGCCCGGTACGGTTGCGCCGGTCCGGTTCGTCGCAGGGGAACCTGGATTAGAGCGCAGCGATCGAGGATCGGTCGCAGGCCGCGGCCGCTGGCGCCCGTGACCGCAAGGTCCCCGAGCTTCACAATGGCCGCCTTCTCGCCACCGATCGCGGCCAGCGTGCTGCCGAGGAACCGCTCGTGGTCGTGCTGCACGTTGGTGACCACTGCCACTCCCAGGTCGAGCACGTTGGTGGCGTCGAGCCGGCCTCCCATGCCGACCTCAACCACGGCGAGATCGACGCGCTGCCGAGCGAGCTCGCAGATCGCTGCGGCCGTGAGCGCCTCGAACTCGGTGGGTGGGCCGAGTCGCTCCCCGACCTGGTCCACCGCGGGGAGCACGGCAGCGACCGCATTGGCGAAGCGCTGCGGCGAGAGCGGCGAGCCGTCGATGGCGATCCGCTCGCGGTAGCTGACCAGGTGCGGCTTCGGCATGGTGCCAACGCGCGCCCCGGACGCGACCAGCACCGAGCGCACCATCTCGATCACGCTCCCCTTGCCGTTGGTGCCGGCCACCAGCGCTCCGCGCAGGCCCCGTTCCGGACGATCGAGGGCCTCCATCAGCGCCTGGATGCGCTGGAGACCCAGGCTCACCCCGAAGCGGCCGCGCGAGGTGAGCGCAGCGACCGCCGCCGCGTAGTCGAGCCCGGGAACGCTCAGTCGTGGCTCTCTTCATAGAAGACGCAGTCGTTGAACTGCGGAGAGAGGCAGAGATCGTGGACGTAGCTCGAGTCAAGATGAACCCCGCCGCGCAGCTCGCAGCGGCTGACTATCCCTTCCTGCTTCATCAGCGTCCGCATCAGCTGCGGGGCATCGATCGGTACGCGCCCCTTGTCGCGGTCGGTCAGGTAGAAATGCGGGCAGTGATGCCGCCGGGCGCGGTTATAGCCGAGCGGCACGCCGCGACGGCCGACGTGAACGGCGAGGGGCTCAGGGCTGCCTGCGAAGCGCTTCTCGGCGATGATGCAGCGGCCCGGCTCGCACTCCTTGTCGTTGTAGCAACAGGCCCTGGCCGGACCAACGCCCTCGACCGCCCACAGCTCCCAGCACGGTCGCCGCAGGATGAAGGCGGGGCAGCGATACCGAATCGTGAGATCGCAGTTTTCGACCTCCCAGCACATGGTGCGCCGATCGCCCTCGCGTCGGTCGGGACCAAACGGGTCCTTCCCCTCGCGGCGATCTGCGCCCGCGCGTCGTTCGGTCTTGATGATCATCGGAATTCAGCCGACCCCATCTCCGCGTGGCCGAGTGTAGCGCCTGCAGTGCAGCACAAAACCTCCGGTCGAGGGGCCGGGCGCATTGGTCCAGTTAGGCTCGTCAGGCGAGAAACTCGCGCAGCCGGTCCTCCATCGCCTCCTGCGGCATGTAGCCGACCAGGCGAGCGGCCTCGCGACCGTGGTGGAAGACGATCAGGGTGGGGATGCTGAAGATGCTGTAACGCATCGCCAGGCTCTGGTTCTCATCGGTATTCAGCTTGGCGACCGCGATCTTGTCCGCGTGCGCCTCGCCGAAGCTCTCGACGACCGGGGAGACGAGGCGGCATGGGCCGCACCAGGGGGCCCAGAAGTCGACGAGCACCGGCTTCGCGGCTTCAAGGACCTCGATTTCGAACGACGTTTCGTCGACGGCCAATGCGGCTGTCATGGTTGCGTATTTGACCTCCAGGGTGGACGTGGCCGGAATCCTAGCATCGCACGGGCCGATACAGGCTACTTAGATGGGGCGGGGGTCGGCACCGGCGTGGGGGTCGGCGACGGGCTCGGGCTCGGCGATGGCCCCCGCGAAAGCACGATGTCCACGCTGCGGCCCTTGTCAACCCGCTGGCCGGCCGGAGGACTCGAGCCGATCACCGCACCATCGGCGACGGTGGCGTCGTACCGCTGATCCACGTTTCCGAGGCTGAGTCCGTTCGCGGCCAGGGTGCGACCAGCTTCGTCGCGGGTCTGGCCCTGGAGCGGCGGAACCGTGACCTGCTGCTTGCCCTTGCTGACGAAGACGATGACCGTCGAACCTTTCTTCACCGGTTCGCCAGCCGGCGGCTCGGTGCGGATCACGGCGTTCTGGGCGACCTGGTCACTGTTCTCGTCGCGCCGGTCGACCTTCAGGCCCAGATCGGCCGCCTCAGCCAGCACCTGGCTGATCGGATCGCCGACCCAGTTTGGGACTGCGAGCGAGCTGGCGCTCGGCGAGGGGGCCACGCCAGGGCTCAGGCCGGCGAAGAGCTGGGCCCCGAGAAAGCCGATCGTGGCCAGCAGAACGATCCCGAGCAGCAGGAGCAGCCAGATCCACCACGGCGTGCCCTCGCGCTCGCGCTCGATCTGCCGTCGGGGGGCGACCGGCACACGATCGGCGGGACGGGAGACCCGTGGCGGCACGTAGACGGTCGGCTCACCGGCGCGAGGAGTCGCCGCGGCTGCCGTCGCTGCGGCCGCCGGCCTCAGGCCGGGGGATGGGATGGCGTCCGGATCGCGCAGCCAGGTGCGCAGCGCTTCGCCGAAGGCTCCCGCGTCCGGGAAGCGGTCCTCCTTCTCTCGCGCCAGCGCCCGCATCAGGATCGCCTCGAGGCCGGGCGGCAGCGGCACGGCGATCGCCGACGGCGGCATCGGGTCCTCGTTGAGTCGGCGCAGCGCGACGCCCGCCGCCGAATCGCCCTCGAAGGGGCGGCGCCCGGTCAGCATCTCGTACAGGACGATTCCAAGCGAATAGACGTCGGAGGCACCGGTCACGTTGTCGCCCCGCGCCTGCTCTGGGCTGAAGTAGTGGACGGAGCCCAGCGTCGTGCCGGTGACCGTCATCGATGCCTCGCTCACCGCCCGGGCGATCCCAAAGTCG
>JALYTG010000026.1 GCA_030854405.1 Chloroflexota bacterium
GCGCCCGCCTCTGCGGACCGCGCCGATATCGTGGCGCTGCACGACGCCGCACAGCCTCACGGGCTGGCCTTGCGCGGTCGTGCGGGCCGGCTCCTCCGGTGCGTTGCCGGTCGGCGTTCAGGTGGCGGCCGGTATGTGGCAGGGCTACGTCGCGCTGGCGGCAGCGGCCCAAATCGAGGAAGCGCTGGGTGGCTGGCAGCCACCTCTCTGGCCCCCGCGCCGCGCTGTCGCCGACAGCATCTACGAGGGCGCCACGGAATCGTCGCCCTAGCGGAATCGCCGACCGCCAGCGTTTGATGATCCACACTAGACCGCGCCATGCCTTACGAAGCCGATCCACGGGTTGACGCCTACATCGATGCCCTTTCGGAGTGGCAGCAGGAGGTCTGCCGTCAGGTCCGGGATCTGGTGCATACGGCTGACCCAGACGTCGCCGAGACGATCAAGCGCACGAGCCAGCCGTATTTCGTCTTGGAAGGCAACATCTGCGCACTGCTGGCAGCGAAGGACCATGTCAACGTCTTCCTATACGACGGTGGCATCGTTCCCGATCCCGAAGGCATCATCACGGCCGGACACGACAACAAGACGGCGCGAACCGTCGCCTTCCGGCAGGGCGACCCGATCAACGCCGCCGCTCTGACGCAGATGTTCCGGCAGATCATCGCCAACAATCGCGTCGGCGGCTGGCGAAGACTCAAGCCCCGGAGCTGACGACGGCTGTGCCACTTCCGCGACGGCAGAACGAGGAGCGGCAGCCACTCTGCCGCCCGCTGGTTGGCGGTCAGTATCTTTGAGCTGCGCGACGGGCTGGTCTACGGCGAACGGATCTACTTCGGGCAACCCGTCACGGCGCCGAGCTGGCGCGCTCAATGGGTCGAGCGCGAGGAGCCCGCGGTCTGCTAGGTCTTCGAGGCGATGCTGGGCCGGGGTGAGCAGGGCAAAGGAGCGAGCGACAAGCGGCTCCCCTGAGCCGAGGCCGACCCTCAGCTGAATGGCTTGACGACCATCAGGAAGACGATGACGATCACGGCAAGAAACCCGAAGTACGAC
This sequence comes from Chloroflexota bacterium, assembly GCA_030854405.1. The sequence continues at coordinate 1,054 of JALYTG010000026.1, forward strand.
GCGAGGTGCTGGGCGCGCTGATTGATCAGCACGGTCAACTACGGCGACCTTTTGGGAGGCCCTCACCGGCATGGGGGGTGCCATACTCCGCGGGATGTCGCGCGCCGGACCTCCCCGTCGCCTCGCCACGATCCTGTTCCTGGACATAGTCGACTCGACGCGGATTGCGGCTGAGCTCGGCGACCAGCGGTGGAAGGGACTTCTGAGCCGATTCCGGGGGGTGGTGCGCGCTGAGCTGAAACGCCACCGCGGCCACGAAGAGAACACCGCCGGGGACGGCTTCTTCGCCACCCTCGCGGAGCCCGCCCAGGCGGTGCGAGCCGCAGATTCCATCGTTCGCGGCGCCCAGCAGCTGGGCCTGGAGGTCCGATGCGGCCTGCATTTCGGCGAGTGCGAGACGATCGAGGGTCAGCTCGGCGGGATCGCGGTGCATATCGGCTCACGAATAATGGCCTTGGGTGGTGCAGCCGAGGTCCTCGTCAGCGCCACCGTGCGCGACCTGATCGTCGGGGCCGAGATGAAGCTCGAGGATGCCGGCACCCACCAGCTGAAGGGCGTTCCCGGAATGTGGCAGGTCTGGCGTCTCAAGACGCTGGACGGCTCATCACTCCCGGCCCCGCTCGAGCCGGAGCAGGCAACCGCCCTACGCGAAGGCCAGGGCCCGTCCGCCACCCGGATTCGTCGCCGCGTGGTCATCGCAGGTGGAGGGCTGCTCGCCGTAGCCGCATTGGTTGCGGTGGTCGCCTTTGCCAGTGGCCACCTCTTTGCCGCGCCATCGGTCAACCTTGTGAAGATCGACCCTGGCAAGAACTCGATCGTGCTCGAGCTGCACGACGCCTATGGCGACGAGCATCTTCCCGGTGCGCTGTGGGCGGTGAACGGCGCACTCTGGCAAGGAGCGAACAAGGGATTCGTGGGTTTCGTCCGGCGCAATATCGGAACCGGAGACGTTGTCGACAAGATCGCGGTCGGCAAGGAGCCAGCCGCGATCACGTTCGGGTTCGGCTCCATCTGGCTCGGCGGCCTGAAAGCGCCTGGCTCGATCGACCGCTGGGACGCTGTATCCGGCAGGACTCAGAAGGCCTTCTCCGTCGATGCCAACATCGCGTCGATGGATGCGGGATCGAATGCGATCTGGGTCCTGGGCGACACGGGAAAACTCTTCAAGGTCGACCCAGTCACCGACGCCGTCACCGGCACGTATGACAGCCAGACCACCAAGCCCGGCGTGGTCGTAGCGATCGGTGACCACGTGTGGGTCTGCGATTGTGATTTCCACCGGCTGGTGGAATTCGACCCGGCGAGCGACAAGGTGCTGCGCACGCTGACGTTTCCGCAGGCCGGCTACCTCGTCGGCCTGACCGATACTGCCGGCGCCACCGCGCTCTGGCTCCTCGACCCTGGGGCGGCCACGCTCACGCCCATCGACGACAAGACCGGAAAGGCGGGGCAGCCGATCGGCATCGGCGCCAACCTGCACACCGCGGCGGTGAGCTTCGGATCCGTATGGGTAGCGGCGGGCGACAAGGTCCTGCGAGTGCAGGGTAGCGGGCCGACTGTGACCGCCAGAATCGCCATGCCGAGTGGGTTTTCCGCAGGCAGCATCGCCGCGGATCCGGAGACCGGCAGTCTATGGGTCGCCGACTGCGGGTGTCCGATCCAGTAAGGGTCGGCGGATTATTTTCTAGGTCGCGCTGCGTCAGCCGAGCGGCCCCGGTTATCAGGTCCGAGAGGGCGCGCTGGACGCCCTGACCAACGCATGCGCCTGAGCGGCCAGGCGTTCAAGGTGGAGTGAGAGGGCCCGGGGCTTGTCACCCAAAGGGAATGAACCAGGCCGGGACGTTGGCCCCGGCCTGGTCTCGCTGCACAGTCCTGTGGCTAGCTAATTGCCCTGACCATGGCCGTGTCCGCCATGGTTGTCGTCATCTCGACCGCCGCTGCCGGGCTCGATCCCAGATCCGCTGGTGATCAGTGTCCCGTTTATGTAGATGTTGTCCAGGACGGCAAGGCCGACCCCGGTCGGATCCGAGAGGCTGCTGGTATCGGTGCCCTCATCGAACACGATGTCGATGCTCTTGATCTTGGCGTCGGTCGGATCGAATACCGGGAAGCATTCCGCGCCGCAAGCCGTCACGTTCGATCGTGTTCGGCTCCACTGGGTGTCCTGGGGTGCGGCGGTCTGCGGAGCGTTGGCACAACCGACAAAGAAGAAGCCCTTGTCGGTGTCGACGTTGAAGCGTGGCGCGCCGGCGCCGCAGTGGCCGCCGATGCGGTAGTCGTAACCGAGCTGGAAACCTGCCGTGATCGTCATGCCCTTGACGCCCGTGATCGTGGCGCCGGAGGAGGAGCAGTCAGGGGTCGGGCCATTCTTGTTCAGAAGAAGGCCGAGGTGCGGATCGTTGCGCGTGGCAAACACGCCATTTGTCCCACCGTTGTCAGGCAGGCCCATGCCACCCAGCCACGCTGAAGTGACGATCCGGCTGCCCGCTGGAGACGGACTGCACTGCGCTGCGCTGCAGTGCCGACGAAGATCCAGGGTACGGCCCGGATTTGGTTGTTGCCGCCGTTGCCGTTGTTGCCGTCGTTGCCGTCGTTCCCATTGGCGAGGACGTTCATTGCTCCGGTGGCAAGTGCAATCACGGCCAGGGCGGTGATGAGGGGCAGAGTACGAATCCGACGCATGTGTCAGCCTCCTTGCGGGGACGCGGATCACAAGATCCGCGATGGGGCACCTATCCCCGCTCGGATGACCCCCGACACTCCATGATCGGCCTGAGCGCTCGAAACTCGGGGGCCAACGGGCGGCGGTACCTTCGCGACCTCCCCCGCCCGTCTGCCTCCTCTCTCCGTCGCGGCTCCCGTGAATCGACTCAGCGCCCTGGAGCGCTCCGGTGAGCGGATCGCAGTCACGAAGGCAGGATCCTACTACCGCGATTGCCAGTCCCGAGCGGCCAAATCGCAACGTGTGACGCGGCGGTGATTGCCCAACGCGTCCGCGGTCGGCGTCGCTCTTCCGCGCGATCGGCAAGCAACAACCGCTTGCCTGCTCTCGCGCCGAGTTGGCCGTAGACCAGCTGGGGCGGGTTCACACGCCCCCTTCAGCGTTCGCTCTCTGGGATCGCTGGCTGGAATAGCTCGCGGTTGGCCGAGCAATGCGGGCACGGCCCTTGCGGAAGCGGGTCCGTCGAGCAGTTGGTTGGTGTCGCCTTGGACAAGCGCCGCGTCGCACTCCAGATCCGGGCCATTCTCGTGATGTTTCGGGCCGAAGAGCGGCGCCCAGACTCCGAGACGATGCGGGACGTGCGGTCGCGTACCCGACAGTTGCTTGACGAGCTTGAGGAGGCGGTTCAGCCGTACCCCGACCTCCAGGACGAGCTATCGGAAGCCCGGCGGCAGGTCGAGGCAGGCGGGCCCTTACCTCGGCGAAACCTCGGCGAGGAGTCCGTCGATGGCGGCGGTCAGAGCGTCGATCCGGAACGGCTTCGTTAGCGTCGCGACATGCTGCGTTGCGGCGAGGTCGTCTCGGAGGGCCTCAAGGGCCCGGACGTCCGCGCTGCACAGCAGGACGGGCAGTCCGCTGAGCTCCGGCTCCTGACGGACCCGTTGGGCAATATCCCACCCGTGCAACTCCTCAGGGCCCTTGCGCAGGTCGATCATCAGGAGATCGGGCCGCGATGCACGGATCGCATCCAAGGCGTCCTCGCGGTCGCCGTCGATCAGGGTGGTCTGGTAACGATCATCCTCGAGGATGTCGCGCACCAGCTCCAGAAACTCCGGGTTGTCGTTGACGACCGTCACTTGGGCCATCGGGTTGCCCCTCTTCACCCGGCGGTGTGGACGCCGAAGGATAGCATTGCGTCGTAACGAGTCAAATGGGCAGGTGGCGGCATGGGCGGCGCCCTCCCTGCCGAACTCGAGCACAGCGACTGCAGCGGCCTGGGGACCGAGGGCTTGCATCGACATCTCGCTTCCTATCAGTCCACGTCGGAGTCGAGATGGGTTTCATGAGGAGGACCTGGTTGGCGGCGAAATGACGCCCATCAGGCACCAGCCATGCCGCCGACTCCCCCCTCGACCCTTGGCCTGCCAGCCTCCCTCACGGCGCGCTCAGCTGGGCGAGCTCCCACGATGGCATCGGCTCTGCGGCTGCTCCTCTTTATCCGAGCCTTGTCGGACGGGTGGCGGGCTTGCGGCTGGAAGCGGCGCCGCGTTTCAAATCCACGACAACAGGCCGAGCGCGCTGCTTCGTCCTCCACGCGCCGGGCGTGCCTCTCTGGGGGGCTCCGAGCAGTCGCGGCAGTCTGGCTCGCGCGGTTGGTTTCGTCCGTTCGGGCATCGTCGGTTCGGGCATCATCAGTTCACCGCCAGCCATGCAACGGCCACGTTCACGGCCGGGGCCTTGTTGAGGTAGATCGTGAAACTGCTGCCCGCCGGGTTGATCACCGCGGCCTGGATGGAGAGACCAGCCACATTCGTCTGCAGGGTCGCCAGGATGAAGCTGGCACTGCTGAGTGCGATGCCGGTCTTAGCGATGGAGCTGTGACCAGCCGTGATGGTGAGCTTGCCGCTGCGGTCGAAGGCGGCCTTGCCGGTCACCCGCAGCCCAACCCCGGTGTTGGTGCCGGAGTAGGCCCGCACACCCACGCCGGTGTTGGTCTGACCCAGCAGCCCGATGCCCGATGCACAGAACCCTGTCAGGCCGCGTCCATTCGCACCGCCCGTGTCGGACCGACCGTAGATACCCGTGTCCGGCGGTGGCTGCGTGGCCGTCAGCCCGGTGAAGCCGACGACCGCCGTGCCACCCTGATCCGACTGTCCGACGACGCCCGTGCTGCCGTAGACGCTCGGAATGGCGGCGCTTGCAGTCGCGCTGCCGTACACGCCGATGCCGGTCGCGCCCGCGGCTCCGATCACGCCGAATATGCCGGATCCCAGGACGCCGGTGTCACCCTCACCGAGAAGGCCTAGGCTGCTGCTGGTTGCCGTCGAGGCTCCCTTCCCCTCGATAGCCGTCCCATCATCGGTGCCGTTGGTAATTGAGGTTGGAGTCGCTTCTGTGTTGGCAGCGCCAAGCACGACGTCGCCATCGGCCCCGGCGCGCGCTGTTGGCAGGCTTCGGAAGGCGCCGGCCGTCAGCACGGCAGCGGCAGCGCCAGCAGCCGCAAGGAGTGACCGGCGCGTGCGCTGCGACGTTGAATCTAGAGTCATCGTTCACCTCCGCTCAACGAAACGGCCGAGGGAGTGCGGGATGACGGTCCGAGGCTGAACCGGTGCAGCGGCGACCGGCGGAACGCCAGCGGCTCTCGTGCTCGGGTTGATGCATCCGCGATGCTCGCGGACCTCCGTGCCGATTCTACATTCGCCCCGCAACCGCAACGCGACGGCGCGGTTCGGCCGTTCGCCGAGCTCATCCAAAAGGGCGGACTCGTGCGCCGGCAGAATCGGCAGAGCTTCGCAGCCGGAGGGCTAACGCGAGCGGTCGCGTCTGGACGGTCTCCCCTCTTGCGATCACGATCCGCGCGGCGCAGGCTTCCAGTATGGAGGCCCCGGAAGTCCATTACGCCCGGAACGGTGAGGTCGCGCTCGCGTACCAGGTCGTGGGCGACGGGCCTGTGGACCTTGTGTACGCCCCGCCGTGGATCAGCAACCTCGAGGTCATCTGGGAGAATCCGCTCTATGCACGGTTCCTGAGACGGCTTGCATCATTCTCCCGGCTCGTGCTGCTGGATCCGCGGGGGACTGGCCTCTCCGACCGGCTCTCGCTGCACGAGCTACCACCGTTGGAGATTCTGATGGAGGACCTCCGGGTCGTGATGGACGCGGTCGGGTTCGAGCGCGCCGTGCTGTTTGGGGGCTTGGACTCTGGGAACCTCTGTGCGCTCTTTGCAGCGACCTACCCGGAGCGCACGGCGGCGCTTCTCGTATACGGCACTTCGGCGCGCGGGACCGCGAATGCTGACTTCCCCTGGGGATGGAGCGCGGAGCGGTGGGAATCATTCCTATCGGAGCTCGCGGCCGGTTGGGGCACCCCGAAGTACGTCGAGGAAAGCCTAAGGTGGTATGCCCCATCCCTCGTTGGCGATGCCGAGCAGCGGCGCTGGTGGCAGAAGCTACAGCGACTCTCGGCAAGCCCCAGCGCCATGGCGGCGATCGAGCGCATCTGGGCGGAGATCGACGTTCGACCGATCCTCCCGACGATTCAGGCTCCGACATTGGTCCTTCATCGGACTCACGACCCCGTCGAGCAGGTTGAGGCGGGACGAGACTTCGCGCTACGGATACCGGGCGCCAGGTTCGTCGAGCTACCGGGTGACGACTGGCCGCCTTGGGCGGGAGACCAGACCGCCGTTCTCGACGAGGTGGAGTCCTTCGTGCGGGAGGTTCGGGAGGAAGAAGCCCAGCTCGATCGCGTGCTCGCGACCGTACTGTTCACCGACATCGTTGGTTCGACCGCGCGCGCAGCTGACCTTGGCGACAGCGCCTGGCGGGAGCTCCTCGCCGCGCACCACATGAAGGTCCGGACGCTGCTGTTCCGCTACCGCGGCCGTGAAGTTGACACGGCGGGCGACGGGTTCTTCGCAACGTTCGACGGACCGGCTCGTGCCGTGAAGTGTGCCCAGGCCATCGCCGACGGCGTCCGGGCGATCGGCCTCGAGATCCGCGCCGGCGTGCATACGGGCGAGATCGAGCTCGTAGGCAAGGACGTCAGAGGCGTCGCTGTACACATCGGCGCAAGGATTGCCTCGATGGCCCGGCCAGGCGAGGTGCTCGTGTCGAGCACAGTGAAGGACCTTGTTGCGGGGTCGGGAATCATCTTCGAGGATCGCGGAGAACGCGAGCTAAAGGGCATTCCGGGGACTTGGCGCATCTTCACGGCGAATCACGCCGAACCGTCAGCCCCAGGAGCCCGGGCGTATCGAGCTGGTGAGCCAGGCATCGGCCGAGCGTGAGCCTCAAACCGTGTCCGCGAGGCCGGCAGCGTAATCGACCGCCTCCTCGAGCGTCATGCGCCGACCCTCGGCCAGCGCCTTGTCAAACGCCTCGTCACCCATTGCCTTGCGGGCCGAGGCGTCCACATCGCCGAGCCCATTGACGAGCAGTGGCGCCGCCGCCCCGATTCTCTCCCTGAGCGCCGCGGCGGCCCCCATCACGCGGATCGCCTCAGCACGGCAACCGGCCGAAGACTCCAGCGTCGAGATCACGCCGAACAGTCCGCCGATATCCAGCGCCATGGCGCTGATGTCGTGCTCAAAGTGGGCCGCTCGTGAGCGACACCGCGTTACGCCACTGCCAAACGTGACCCTACCCAGAGTCATCAGGTGCGGGCCGTAGTTCAGCCGCAGTCACCGCAACTAGGATGACGAGATGAGATGCAGATCGCTGCCCGTAGCGGTCCACGGACCAAGATTGCTGGCATGAGAGCAACCGTTCATCAGCTCGTGAGAATCGCGCTCGCCGGACTCCTGGTCACGACAACCTCCGCGTGCCTCATCAGCATCGGTGGGTGCAGCAGCGAGGAGGCTGCGCACTTCAACGACGTCGAGCACTACGGCGGCGCGGAGCTCGTGCCCGAGGACGATAGGCTGGGCAGCTGCGGCGCCTCGTTCAGCACTACCGAGGATCCGGATCTCGTTATCGAACACTATCGATCCAGGCTGGAGGCCGCCGGCTGGACGATCGATCCGCCGCTGCCCTCGCCGCCGCCACCGCCGGAGGGTGGCGTCGAGATCCAATCGGTCTGGCTGTCCGCGCACAAGGGGACGATTGGGTACGGCGTCTCGGCCGAGATCCTCGGGGGACCGGAAACCGTCTTCGTGATCCACGTCGGCGACAGCGGCTAAAGCGCGCCACTGCGACGCCAGAAGTAGTCGCCTCCCCTTCCTGCTCAATAGCCCGTTCTCAGGGCAAGGAGGGCTCGTGATCAGTCCGCCGCCGCCGCGAAGATGCGCCACATGTCCGGGACGCCTTTGAGCTCGTGCAGGCCGCGGTCCTCGAACCGAAGGCCGGACCCCGCGACGAGATCCTTTACCGTGCTCGAGACGAGCACCTCGCCGGGCTCGGCGAGGGCCGCTACTCGTGCCCCGATGTTCACGGCGATCCCGCCAACCTTGTCATCGATCATTTCGCACTCGCCGGTATGCAGGCCGGCACGGATCTCAATCCCAAGATCTTTGACGGCAAGTGTCGCGGCTTGCGCGCAGCGGATCGCTCGCGCTGGGCCGTCGAATGAAGCGAAGAACCCATCACCGGCTGTGTCGATCTCCTGCCCGCGATTCGGGCAAGCAATCTCCGTACCCGCTCGTGGTGGCGTTCGAGGAGCTTCTTCCAGCTCACGTCGCCGAGTTCCGTGGCCTGCTCGGTAGATCCGACGATAGAGGTGGACGACCGAAGGCCTTTCGACGAAAATCCGCCTCTCCCACGGCCTAGGCGGGTGGAAGGCCGATGCCATCGGAGCCGATCGCAGAGTCTCGGTTGTCAGCCGGTGCGGGTCTTGCGCCTAACCGCTCCATTCGCCATGCTTGACCCCCCGGATTCAGCGAAACGCAGGTGCCCGCATGCTGAAGTCTGCAGTGACCTCGAGCGATCGTCCGGCCGCGACGCGTGAGGTCGACCGCCCCGCAGAAGTGGCTGTGCCCGCCGGCGAGCCGCAACGCCGGTTTCTCGAGTTCTACGGATCGCCGAACGGACCGGCGGCAGTGGCCACTCCCGGTCGCCACGGCGCCGGCGGGACCGCGGCGGACGCTGTCATCGCGGAGGTCAGCGATGAGGTCGTCTCCGATCCTGAGGCGATCGGCCTCTTGCTCCAAGGCTCGAGGGCGTCGGGCACGGCGAGTGCCGATTCAAACTACGACTTCGCCTGCCTGCTCGTCGAGCACGCCTACGAACGGCGTAGACGGCGGGGCACGACTGTCGAGCGCAGGTTCCGCGCGGGTTCGCCGACGGTGGAGATCGCATACGAGGGCGTCGGGCGCTTCAGGCGAGCAGCACGCGCGGGTGGTCCGCGCGGCGCGACCTTTGCCTTCGCAACGCTGCTGGTCGACAAGACCGGCGAGATCGAACCGCTTCTCAAGGCCCTGGTGGCGGCTGGGGAGCCGGTTCGCGACTCAGTGGCGGACGAGTACGACCGCTATCTACACGGGTTCGCTCACTCGTTGAAGGCGTTAAGCCGGGGAGACGATCTGGGAGCGCGAGCGCACGCGGCACAGTCAGGGCTACATCTGGTGGGTGCGCTCTTCGGCCTGGAAGGCAAGTGGGCTCCGTACCTCGACCAGCTGCCGATGCGGCTCGCCGAGCTGGACGAGTCGCAAGGCTGGCGGCCCGGCTTCCTACACGGTGCACTGCACCGCCTCTTCTACGCGCCCGATCCGCCCTTTCAGCAGATGCTCGAGAGGCGAGTCAGCCGGCTGATGGAGTCGCGCGGCATCCGACACCGGTGGAGGCACGACCTCGATCGCCTGAGGGTCGTCAACTACGACGAGCTCTGAGGGGCCGGCGCCCGAAGCTGGCAAGGCGCTCGCATGTCCCTTGCATGTCAAGCATTTTCGCCCGAGCGCTGTGCTATCGAGCGTGGGAGGCCGAGCGAAAACGCCTCAGTCATGCGGTCATGTTCCGGCGTGTGATCTGCGCATCACCGCCGGATGGGCCGCTATTGCTAACCGCCTCTGGTCTAATCACTCGCGGGCTCTCGGTCCTCGTAGAGAACGTTAACGATGGACCAACGGCGGTCGAGCTTGGCCAGGTGCAGATAATCGATGAACGGTTGGGAGACAACCTTCGCGCTGGCGATGCTCTCGGCGACGTCGAGCACCGTGATCTCGCACGTACGTGCGAACTGTGGACGAGGACCTTTCGCCGCGCTTCGCTCCATGTACTCAGCAGTCAGGTGATGCACACCGGACGGCCGTCGGTCGGCGGCGTAGCCCAGTCCGCGCTTCGCGAGATCCGGATGGAGTGCGCCACGCATCCGTTCGCCATCCCCATCCAACCATGACTCCAGGTACGCCATAGCGACGCTTCGGATGGACTCCTCGTCGGTGTCTCGGGGCTGCATGGCTGCATTCTCCCCCTGCCGTCCAGATGGCTTGCGCCACCCGCTTGGCACAACGACAGATGGTGGCTGTTGCCCACGAGTCCAAGGCTCCGTCGCATCCTCATGACGGTCAACTGATCCAGATCGCGGCGCTGACCTCCTCGATCCTGCTGGCTTAGGTTGGCGACTTCGTCCTGTCCGAGGAAGCCGCGTAGATGCGCGCGCTCGACGGCGGCTTGGAAGTCGTGGGCGACTCGGACCTCGTCGGGCGAGAGGGCGGCGACCGCGCGGAGGAGGTGGATCATGGCGGTCAGACGCCATCGGTCTCATCCTGCCGCGCCGCCACGGATCTCGTGGCCCCAAGTGGCGGGCGGTGAAGATCACCGCGTCGGGCCGGGAGATCGTCACCAATTGACCGGTCGCTCGCGACGGGCGCATGGTGATCCGCGTGGATCGCCAACGCGGAGAGCGCAAGCTGGCGACCGTGCTGTTCGCCGACCTCATTGGTTCGACCGCGCTTGCCAGCGCCGAGGATCCGGAGCGGACGCGAGCTCGCCTCGACAGCTTCTACGACGCCATGGCCGAACAGATCCAGCGCGCGGGCGGCACGCTCGAGAAGTTCATCGGCGACGCCGTCATGGCGGTCTTCGGCGTCCCCGCGGCCCAGGAGGACCACGCCGAGCGAGCGCTTCACGCTGCCCTGTGGATGCAGCAGAGCCTCGACGAGCTCTTCGAGGGCGAGCTTGCACTTCGGATCGGGGTCAACACAGGGGAGGTCGTCGTCGGCTGGGCGCGCCAGGGCAGCTCGTTCGTGACCGGCGACACCGTGAACGTCGCCGCCCGGCTGGAACAGGCGGCGGCCGACGGAAGCATCCTCGTCGGCAACCGGACCGTCGCGCTCGTGGCGGGCGCGTTTGAGTTCGAGGAGCTCCGGCAGCTTGAAGCCAAGGGCAAACCGGCTGGGATCGAGGGCCGCCGGCTCCTCCGCGCGCTCTCCCTGACGCGGCCGCGCGGCGTCGTCGGGCTGGGCCGGGCGTTCGTCGGCCGGCAGCGCGAGTGGCAGGTCCTTCGCAACGCGTACGAGCGGACTGTCGAGTCTGCGCGACCCGAGCTCGTCACGATCGTCGGCGAAGCAGGGGTCGGCAAGAGCCGGCTCGTGCGCGAGCTTTGGGAATGGCTCGGGCGCGAATCGCCGGAGACCCTGCGGCGAATCGGACGGTGTCCACCGTTCGGCCACGCGCGTGCCTATCGCCCAATCGCCGAGATCCTGACCGAGCAGTTCTCCCTCCGTGACAGCGATCCACCGAAGCGCATTCTTCAACGGCTCGGCCGGCACCAGATGCTTGCGCTCGCGCTCGGGCTCGACGTCTCGGGTGGCCGCCATCCGCTCGACGTGCGCGATCGCTTCCAGAGCGCCTGGCTGGACCTGCTCTCCGAGCTCGCTGCAGACCGGCCCCTGGTCCTCCTCATCGAGGATCTGCACTGGTCGGAGGAGCCGCTGGTGGAGCTCCTGGAGCACACATTGCGCGAGGGTCGCTGCCCGCTGCTGCTCCTCGCCACGGCGCGACCCGAGTTCCTCGAGACGCGGCCGACCTGGGGGCTCGGACCAGCGCGGTCCCACTCGCTATCGCTCGCACCGCTTCAAGCCGTCGACGTACATCGCTTCCTCGAACAGGTCGTCGCGGCCGAGCTTCCGCCGGCGGTTCACATCCTGCTCGCCCGTGCCGAAGGAAATCCGCTCTTCCTCGAGGAGCTGCTGCGCACGCTGCTCGAGAGAGGCGTGCTTCGTCCAAACGGTGGGGTCCAGCTCGAGCGTCTGGCGGAGATCGGCCTCCCCGATACGGTGCAGGCGGTCCTGGCCTCGCGGATCGATCTCCTCCCCCCTACCGACAAGGCTGCCCTCCAATCGGCCGCGGTGATCGGACGCGTGTTCTGGCCGAGCGCCATCCGCGAGCTCCTTGGCGGCTCCGAGCCCAACCTCGGCCTGCTCGAGCAGCGGGACTTCGTCCGGAGGCAAGCCGGCTCGTCCCTCGACGGCGAGGCCGAATACGCCTTCAAGCACGCCCTGACCCGTGAGGTCGCGTACGGCTCGCTCACTCGACGCGAGCGGGCGCACCTACACGCTGACTTCGCCGGTTGGCTCGAGGGCCGGCGGGGTGGCAGGGATGCAGAAGCATCCCTCGTGGCGCATCACTACGCCGAGGCGGTGCGGCCGGAGGACGTCGACCTGGCGTGGCGGGACGAGCCGGACCGGCATGAGGCGCTGCGCGCGTCGGCGGTCGGCTGGCTGCGACGCGCCGCCCAGCTGGCCGCCGGTCGGCACGAACTGCAAGAGGCGGTCGCCCTGCTTGAGCGGGCGCTCGCGCTGGATCTGCAGGATCGGGTCAGAATCGAGATCCTGTCCGAAAAGGCTGACGTGCTCACGATTGCGTACGACGTCTCTGGGTTCCGCCGCGCGATGGAGGCGGCGCTCGAACTGCGCCCCGAGCGGCGGGTCGCCGCCCGCATTTTCGCCATGCTCTCCCACTATGGCCTCGGCCGGCCATATATGTGGAAGGAACCACCGCCCCGCGAGGTCGCCGAGCACTGGCTCGCGCGTGCGCTGGAACTCTCGGAGCCGGGCTCCGAAGCGCGAGGGTTCGCTCGTCTCGCCGAGGCCCTCTCGGATCCGCTGCACCGGGTCGAGGCCGCGGAAGAGGCGCACGCGATTGGCACGGCGCTGGGCATTCCGAGGCTGGTGGTCTCCTCCATGGAGGCGCGAACGTTCGCGGCAACCGAGGCAGACCGATACCTGGAAGCCTGCGAATGGGCGGACCGCGCGCTCGAGGCCGCCCCGACTCTGGCCGATCCCGGATACATCAGCCACCATTACTGGAACGCCGGTTTCGTGTACCTCCGGGCAGGGAGGTTTCGGAACGCCCAGCGCTTTGCCGAAGAATTCGACCGCCTCGAGTCTTCCATCGCGCACAACGACCCACACGGCGAGGTCCACGCGGTCGCCCTCCACGCTCTGCTAGCGAGTGTGATGTGTCGCTGGAAGAACCTGGCTGAGCTGGCAGGTCGCGCCGAGGTGGCAGCCTCGGCGAACGAGGACTTTCCGTGCCAATTCAACTGGCGCGTGCTGCTGGTCTGTGCCCTCGGGCTCGCGCACCTTGGCGAGGATCGCGAAGCTCGCCGGCTCGAGGCGATAGCCCTCAGGACGGCGGTCGTTGCCGGCCCCGCGGAGCGGGAGCCGTCGCTCCTTCGGCTTGCGATCCTTCGGGGCGACGGCGACCGAGCGCGCCAGATCCTCGAGAACCTGCCGCCCACGCACGGACCCTGGGCCGTCGACACCGCCGCGGCGCGCTTCGACGCGCTCGCCCTGCTCGGTGAGCGAGAGGGGGTCGAAGAGGAGGCTGCGCCGTACCTCGATGAGCGGAGCTACACCCAGCCCTTCGCCCTGCGCGCTCTAGGCCTGGTGCACGGCGACGCCTCGCTCCTCCACACGGCAGCGACCCGTTTCGAGGCAATGGGCCTCGCCTGGAGGGCCGACGAGACGCGCTCACTTGCGGCGGCACAGCTACAGCACTAGCCGTGCGGGAGCGTGGCTGCCTTGGTGCCCGTCGGAAAGTTCTCCCGGAACAGCTTCTTCCAATCGCTCATAGGATCGCTCCTCGTTCGCTGATGTCACCGACTCCGAGACGCCGGTAAGCGACAGCAAGAGGCCCCTCGCGTCGAGCGCGGGGGCCTCTCACCAGACGTTCAGTTGGCCGCGACTAGGCGGTGACGGGAACCTGGCCGGGGGCTGGGACGATGCCGAGCTGGACGAGCATGCCCAGCTGATCGACAAGACCCCAGTGCTCGACAAGCCGCTCGTTTGCGACGCGCCCGATATGGATCTCGGTCCAGGTCGCTCGCGCGCCCGTGGCCGGGATGCCAAGGAAGTCGCCCTTCATCGTCCCGCTGGCAGCCAGCCGATGCACGACCTTGTCGCCCGCTTCGATCGCGTCCTCGACCGTGTAGCGGAGGTCCGGGAAGGCGGACCTCAGGGCCATCGCGACCTGCATGAAGCCTTCGCGCGTCGGTGGCACGCCCGGCTGGGCGTAGTGCTCGATGAAGTCGGGCGCGATGAGCTCGTCGATGAGCCCGAAGTTGCCCTGGTTGAACACCTCGAGCGGGATGCGCCCGAGCTGCGTCTTCATGTCGAAAGCCA
>JALYTG010000155.1 GCA_030854405.1 Chloroflexota bacterium
CTTGGTAGCTACCGCGGCGATCGTCCTGGCCGCCGGTCAGGGGACGCGGATGCGGTCGCGCATCCCCAAGGTCCTCCACCCACTCGCCGGACGGACGATGCTCGAGCATGTCCTCGACGCCCTGGCCCGCGCCGGTATCGAGCACCGCGTCGTGGTGATCGGATACGGCGCGGAGCAGGTCGACGCGGCGCTCGATCCCCGCATCCCCACCGTCCGCCAGGAGCCCCAGCTGGGCACGGCGGACGCGGTACGCGCGGGTCTCGAGCGTGTCCCCGCGTCGGCACGCCAGGTGGTGGTGACGATGGGCGACGCGCCGCTCCTCCCGCCGGAGCTCTTCGGCAAGCTGGTTGCCGCTCAGGCGGAGGCCGGCGCTGCGATCGCTCTCCTCTCGGCGCGAATGACGAGCCCAACCGGATACGGCCGCATCGTGCGCGGCCCCGACGGGAGCCGGGTCGCGATCGTTGAGGAGAAGGAAGCCGATTCCGCCGCGCGTGAGATCGATGAGATCAATGTCGGAGCTTACTGCTTCGATGCGGCCTGGTTGCGGGCCAATGTCGGGCAGGTGCCGGCCGGCGCATCTGGCGAGTACTACCTGACCGATCTGGTCGCGATGGCGGTCGCCGCGGGCCGACGGGTCGAGGTGCTCGAGGCGCCCCGCCCCGAGCTCACCATCGGGATCAACGACCGCGTCGCCCTTGCCGCGGCGGCACAGCTCATGCGCCAGGCGATCGCTGAGGGGCACATGCGCAACGGTGTGACGATCGTGGATCCGGAAACCACGCTCATCGACGCCGCGGTCGAGATCGGGCAGGACGCGCGGATCGAGCCCTGGACGATCCTCGAGGGCCGGACCGTGATCGGGCAGGACGCTGTCATCGGGCCTAACAGCCACCTGCGTGACAGCCGTATCGGCCCGCGAACGCGGGTCTGGGCCAGCGTGATCGAGGACTCGGTCGTGGCCGAGGACTCCGAGATCGGTCCCTACAGCCACCTGCGGCCGGGAGCCGTTGTGGGAGCGCACTGTCGGATTGGCAATTATGCGGAGATCAAGAAGAGTCGGCTCGGCGCAGGCACGCAGCAGCACCACTTCAGCTACATCGGGGACGCCGAGCTGGGCGAGAACGTCAACGTCGGCGCAGGGTCGGTAACCGCCAACTACGACGGCGAGAAGAAGCACCGGACAGTGGTCGGCGACGGGGTGTCGCTCGGAGTCGATACCATGATGATCGCCCCCGTGACGATCGGCCCGAATGCCAGGACCGGGGCTGGTGCGGTGGTCAACCGTGACGTGGCAGCCGGCAAGACCGTGGTCGGCATGCCCGCGCGGCCGATCGAAGCGCGGCGCCGCGCCGCGCCGCTGGGGGCCTCGGTCTCGCCGCGCGACCGGAAGCTGCAGCCGGGAGGAACCTCGAAGTCGCGCGATGCCTGAAGGCAGTGGTACCACCGGCAACCCGGTCACTGACCTACTGGTTGTCGCCGTCCTGATCCTCACCTCGAGCTTCTTCGCGGCCTCGGAGATCGCCCTGATCACCGTCAAGCGGCATCGGCTGACCCAGCTTGCCGAAGAGGGCCACTCGGGGGCCAGGATCGCGAAGCGCCTGACCGAGGATACGAGCCGTTTCCTGGCCACGATCACGATCGGGCTCACCTTCCTCGGCTTCCTCGCGTCTGGCGTCGGTGCGATCTCGCTCTCCGGTCAGGTCGCCAATCTGATCCGAAAGATCCCGCTCATCGCGGGCGCGGCGGACGGGATCGGTTTCGTGCTCGTCACGCTGCTGATCGCACTCGCCTCCATCATCATCGGCGAGCTGGTACCGAAGACCCTGGCGCTCAGCTACCCCGAGCGCCTCGCCCTGGTCGTCGCGCGTCCGATCAGCTGGATCGAGAGGGTGCTGGCGCCGGTCGTATGGGCTGTCTCCCGGATCTCGGGCGTCCTCGTCGGCGCGCTCGGTGGGACCACGAAACCGCAGGCGGGCTACCTGTCCACCGAGGAGCTCAAGATGCTCGTCGAGAGCGGCACCGTGCAGGGCGAGATCGAGGAAGGCGAGAAGGAGATGATCCACGGGGTCATCGAGCTCGCCGAGACGAAGGTGCACGAGGTGATGGTGCCGCGCATCGGCATCCGCGCGGTCGAGGTGGACGACCCGCTCGACGAGGTGCTCGACATGATCGTCGCGGCGGGCCACTCGCGGGTGCCTGTCTACCGGGAGAGCCTCGACAATATCGTCGGCATCCTGTACGTCAAGGACCTCCTGCCCTACCTAAAGCGAAGCCGCAACGGCTCGAACGGGATCGACATTCGCGCCCTCGCTCGGCCCGCGGTCTATGTCCCCGAGACGAAGGCGGTCGGGGACCTGCTGCGCGAGATGCAGATCCAGAAGGTTCACATCGCCATCGTGGTTGACGAGTACGGAGGCACGGCCGGCCTGATCACCATGGAGGACGTGGTCGAGGAGATCGTCGGCGAGATCCAGGACGAGTACGACACCGAAGAGACGCTCGTCGAGCCGATCCCGTCGGACGATGAGATCGTCTATCGCCTGGATGGAACGGTCAGCATGGACGACCTGCGTGACCTCTTCGATATGCCCGACGACGATGAGCCCGATGAGGAGGCGTACGACACGGTCGGCGGCTTCATCATCCACCGCGTCGGCCAGATCCCGCTTCCCGGCGCCGAGGTCCCGTTTCGCGACGTGACGCTCCGCGTGGAGGCCGCCGATCCGCGCCGGGTCGCGAAGGTCCTGGCCACCCGGCCGCGCCGCGCCGAGGAGGTCGCTGGGCAGGTGCAGGAGACCGCCTGAGTCGCCGCCGCAGGACCTACGCGGCGATCACGGCCTCCACCAGCGTCGCCAGCTGCCGGCGGCCGTGGGGATCACAGGGAAGCGCCTCGAGATCGGCCAGCGCCTGGTCCCGATATCGTCGCGCCTCGCGCAGCGCATGCTCTCGAGCTCCGCAGCGCTCGAGGATGGCGAGCACCTCCTCGATCTCGTCGGGCGGCATCGGCTCGCGAATCGGAGTCGGGCCTTCGCCGAGCGGGGCCGCGTAGATCTCGCGCAGGCGATCGGCATCGGCAGACGCGGCGTGCTCGAGCGCCCAGACCAGTGGCAGGGTCTTCTTGCGCTTGCGCACGTCGCCCGCCTCCGACTTGCCGGAGTCGGCGCTGCTCCAGAAGGTGCCCTTCACGTCATCCGCCATCTGGAAGGCGAGCCCAAGGTTGTAGCCGAAGCGGCGGTAGGCTTCGATCGTGTCCTCGTCATCGGTCGCCAGGATGGCGCCCGCCTGGACCGAGGCACCCAGCAGGGCCGCCGTTTTCTTGCCGATCATCTCGAGGTAGCCGTCGACGGTCACGTGTGCGGCTCGCTCGAAGGTGATATCCAGGAACTGGCCTTCGCACAACGCCAGGCAGGTCTCGTCGTAGCTCTTCATCAGCTCGAGCACGCGATGCTCCGGAAGCCCGTTCTCGATGAGCCGGTAGAGGGCAAGGCGGGAGAGCGCGAAGAGCGCGTCGCCGGCATTGATGGCAAGCGGTATGCCCCAGATCGCCCACAGGGTGGGCCGATGGCGTCGCTCGGTATCCGCATCCTCGATGTCGTCGTGGACGAGGCTGAAGTTGTGACCCAGCTCGACCGCGGCGGCACCAGGTAGCACGGGCCGGTGATCGCCCCCGAGCGACTCGTAGGCGAGCAGCCCGAGCAGCGGTCGCAGGCGCTTGCCGCGCGGCCCCGACTCTTCGTCGAGGCCGAGGTGATAGGCGAGCATCTCGTAAAGCGGTCGGGCTTGGCCATCGCGCTCGTCGAGCACGATCCGCATCTCTGCCTCGATCTCGGCCAGCAGCCCACCGAACTCGGCCCGGATGTCCACGCTCGAAGGGTACCCGACCGGCTTGATCGCCATCTCCTCCTCGTCCCCTGCCTGTCGTTGATATGTTACTGCAAAGTAGCACGTTAAGTCGGCGCGCCGTCAGGCCTAGAATCATGGCATGAGCCCGCGTGCCCGCCTCTACAAGACCGAGGCGATCGTCCTGCGCAGCATGGACCTGGGAGAGGCGGACCGGGTCCTGACCCTCCTGACCCCACGGCTCGGCAAGCTACGAGTGGTGGCGAAGGGGATTCGCCGCACCCGCTCACGGCTGGGCGGCGGCCTCGAGCCATTCACGGACGTACAGCTGGTCCTCGCCGTTGGCAGGACATTCGACGTCGTAACGCAGACGGCACTGCAGGATGCCCATCTGGGCTTGCGCAACGACCTGCACTCGACGGCTGCGGCGTGGTATGTCGTCGAGCTGGCCGACCGCTTTTGCGAGGGCGCGGCGGAGTCGCACGGCGCATTCGTGGTGCTCGCCCAGGCGCTCTCCGGCCTCGATGCGGCGCCCGCCGAGGTGTCGCGCGAGGTGGTGGCGCGTTGGTTCGAGCTGCACCTGCTCGGGGCGATGGGCTTTCGCCCCGAACTGAGTCGCTGCCTGGAGTGCGGCGCGGCGATCGAGCCCGACGGCAATGCCTATTCGCCGGTTGCCGGTGGGATTCTCTGCTCAACCTGCGGCCACACGGCGCTCGCCGCCCAACCTCTCACCCCCGACGCGCTCAAGGTGCTGCGCCACCTGCAGCGCAGCGAGCTACCGGCCGTCCTCCGGCTTCGGCTCGCCCCAGCCCTGCAGCGCGAGATCGAGCGGCTGCTGCATGCCACCATTTCCGCCGTGCTCGAGCGCGAGCTGCGGTCACGCGAGTTCTTCGAAGAGGTCGCGGCACGAGACGGGGCCGTTGCCGGCCTACCGTAGTCCGGTCGCCCTGAACGGCTTCCTGCTCTAGACTCGGGGGCCCAGCATCGGTCTCGCGCGGACCCCACAGCAGGAGCGCCAATACGCCCGTGCCCGCCCCGAATATGGACCTCATCGTGAGCCTCGCCAAGCGACGCGGGTTTGTCTTCCCGTCGAGCGAGATCTACGGCGGGATGGCTGGCTTCTGGGACTATGGGCCGCTCGGCGTCGAGGTCAAGCGCAACATCGAGTCGGCCTGGTGGCGCCAGATGGTGACCCTGCGCGACGACGTGGTCGGGCTCGACGCGGCGATCATCATGAACCCGCGGGTGTGGGAGGTCTCCGGCCACGCCGCCGGCTTCTCCGACCCCATGGTCGACTGCAGGAACTGCAAGCTGCGCTTCCGTGCGGACGACCTCAAAGGCACGCCGTCGGAGATCGCGTGCCCCAACTGCGGCAGCCGTGGCACGCTCACAGAGCCGCGCCAGTTCAACCTGATGTTCCGCACCCAGGTTGGACCGATGGAGGAGAGCGCATCGGTCGCCTATCTGCGTCCGGAGACGGCACAGGCGATGTTCGTGCAGTTCGACAATGTCGCGACCACACAGCGCCGCAAGCTGCCGTTCGGAATCGCCCAGATCGGCCGCAGCTTCCGCAACGAAATCACACCGGGCAACTTCATCTTCCGCGACCGCGAGTTCACCCAGATGGAGATGGAGTTCTTCATCCAGCCCTCGGAGGAGGACCGCTGGTTCGCCTACTGGGTCGCCGAGCGCCTCCGCTGGTGGACGGACGTGATTGGCATCGGCGCCGAGCGCCTCCGCCTGCGCCCGCACGAGGCCGATGAGCTCTCGCACTACTCGAAGCAGACGACCGACATCGAGTACGCCTTCCCGATGGGTTGGTCGGAGCTCGAGGGGATCGCCGACAGGACTGATTACGACCTCTCAGCGCACGCGGCCGGTTCTGGCAAGCGCCTGGCGATCTTCGACGAGGCGAGCGGCGAGCACGTGGTGCCGTACGTGATCGAGCCGGCGATGGGCGTGGAGCGCGCGTTCCTGACGGCGCTGATCGACGCCTACGAGGAGGAGCAGCTCGATCGAGAGAAGCGCGTCGTGCTCCATCTGGCGCCCGCGTTGGCGCCGATCAAGGTCGCGGTGCTGCCGCTCCTGCGCAACCGACCCGAGCTCGTGGAGCGGGCG
>JALYTG010000156.1 GCA_030854405.1 Chloroflexota bacterium
GTCCCATCTCGTGCATCGTGTAGAGGATTCGCCGCTGCACGGGCTTCAGGCCGTCGCGCACGTCCGGCAGGGCGCGGCTCACGATCACGCTCATCGCATAGTCGATGTACGACGAGCGCATCTCGTCCTCGAGCGCCACCGGGCGGATCTTTCCGATGCGATCGCTATCCACTCGGTTTCCACCTCGCTGCAAGTTGTAGATGTCGCCTATGTCGCATATGTCGCCTTGCGAGCGTCACCTTGAGCTTACTCACCGCGCGTGCCCGGTGGAGACCCGTAGCGGTCCTTGAGGGCTGCCTTCTCGGACGGGGTTGCGCCGAGGTAGCGCCCCCGCCCCTCGGCGATGAGCCGGCCATCAGGTCCGCGCACTTCGCCCACGACCTCGTAGATGCGCCGGCGCCGGCGGGCGACCCGGGCGCTCGCCGTCAGTCGTTCGCCGGGGCTGGCCGAAGCGCGGTAGCGAACGCTCATTTCGGCGGTCACCGCCCATGAGTCAAAGCTCGACGGGGCCCAGGCCATCACCTCGTCCAGCAGAGTCGCGATGATTCCTCCGTGCAGCTTGTCGCTCCAGCCCACATAGTCATCGCCGACCACCCATTCGGTCCGTGCGGCGCCGTCGGAGAGCTCGATATGCAGCCTCATGCCGATCGGGTTGCTGGCTCCGCAGGCGAAGCAGTGGTGGTCGGCGAAGGCATAGCGACGGCCCGCGGCGTCCACGATCGCCTGGCTGCTGCCGATCGAGGGCGGAGTGGAGCTCATCAGAGCTCGTCTCCCGCGCCGTAGCTGCCGAGGCTCCCTTCGTCGAAATCGTCGTACTCAGGTCGGCGCAGGCAATGGTCGGCGATCGCAAGTGCGAACGCGTGGCTCACCGCATAACCGTCGCGAAGGAAGTTCACGGCCTCGCGGCGCTCGCCGACTCCGTTCGCCTCGAGCAGCTCGCACCATTCCTCGAGAGAGCGTCCGGTCTTACTGGCCACCTGCCGGATGTCTGCGATGTGTCGTGATGGCATCGGTCCGTCCCCAGCAAGCCAGCCTAGATGTCGAGGTTGCGCACTTTGCGCGCCTCACCGCGAATGAAATCACGCCGTGGCTCGACGCGTTCGCCCATGAGCGTGCTGAAGACCTCATCGGCTTCGGCCGCGTCGCCGATGTCGATCCTCAGTAGCGTTCTAGTGCTCGGATTCATTGTGGTCTCCCACAGCTGGTCCGGATTCATCTCGCCAAGCCCCTTGAACCGCTGCACGCTGATGTTCTTCGTCCGCCCCTCGCGGCTGAGCTCCTTGGTGATTCTCTCTCGCTCCTTTTCGTCATGGGCATAGCGGGTCACCTTCCCGGTGCTGACGCGGTAGAGCGGCGGTTGGCAGAGGTAGAGGTAGCCGTTCTCGATGATCTGCGGCATGTGGCGGTAGAAGAACGTGAGGAGCAGGGTACTGATATGCGCGCCGTCGACGTCGGCGTCGGAGAGGAGGCAGATGGTGTGGTAGCGCAGCTTGCCAATATCGAAGCTGTCACCAATGCCGGCCCCGAGCGCGATCACGAGCGGTCGGATCTTGTCGCTCGAGAGCACGCGATCCAGCCGCGCCTTCTCGACGTTGAGCATCTTGCCGAACATCGGCAGAATCGCCTGGAAGCGACGATCGCGCCCTTGCTTCGCCGAGCCGCCGGCGGAGTCGCCCTCGACGATGAAGAGCTCGCTGCGCGCGGGGTCACGCTCCTGGCAGTCGGCCAGCTTGCCGGGGAGCGCCATCCCCTCGAGCGCCCCCTTGCGAATAACGAGGTCGCGCGCCTTGCGGGCAGCCTCGCGCGCCCGTGATGCGGTGAGGCACTTTTCGATGATGCGTCGGCCGTCTGCCGGGTTCTCCTCGAGGTGCTGCACGATCCCGTCAGCGACGACCCGCTGGACGACTCCCTTGACGTCAGCATTCCCCAGCTTCGCCTTGGTCTGGCCCTCGAACTGGGGATCAGTCAGCTTCACGCTGATCACCGCCGTCAGCCCCTCGCGAACGTCGTCGCCGGCGAGATTGGCCTCCTTCTCGGAGAGCGTGCTCGACTTGCGGGCCCAGTCATTGAGGCTGGTGGTCAGCGCAGCGCGGAACCCAGCCACGTGGGTGCCGCCGTCGATGGTGTGGATGTTGTTGGCGAAGGCGAGCACGTTTTCGGCGAAGCCGTCGTTGTACTGGAGGGCGACCTCGACGCTCGTCCCGTTATCGATCCGCTCAACGTGGATCGGCCGCGCATTGAGGACGTCGCGTCGACGGTTCAGGTGTCGCACGAAGGAGGTCACCCCGCCCTCGAAATAGAAGTTCTTCTCCTTGTCGTTGCGCTCGTCGAGGAGGCGGATCCAGAGGCCCTTGTTGAGGTAGGCCGATTCGCGCAGGCGGGTGCTGATCAGCTCCCACGAGAAGTCGAGCTCCTCGAAGATCTCGTCATCCGGCCGGAAGAAGGTGCGCGTCCCGCTGGTGCGCTTCCAGGCGGGATCCACGCCCCGGTTCGCCTCGGCAATGCCCCCCGACTGCTTCACGGGGGCCACCGGGATCCCCCTGCGGTACTCCTGCACCCAGCGCTTCCCGTCGCGGAGCACCTCTACCCGCATCTGGCTCGACAGCGCATTGACCACGCTGACACCGACGCCGTGCAGGCCGCCCGAGACCTTGTAGCCGCCGCCTCCAAACTTCCCCCCGGCGTGCAAGACGGTCATGATCACTTCGAGCGCGCTCTTGCCCGTCGCATGCTTGTCGATCGGAATGCCGCGCCCGTCGTCGATGACCTCCAGCTGACCATCCGCGTGGATCTGGACCCAAATGCGAGTGGCCTTGTTGGCCATCGCCTCGTCGATGCTATTGTCGACGACCTCCCACACGAGCTGGTGCAGGCCGCGCGCGTCGGTGGAGCCGATATACATCCCGGGCCGCTTGCGAACGGCGGTGAGGCCCTCGAGGACCTGGATGTCGGCCGCGGTGTAGGTCGTGCCGGCTCTGCTCCGGCGGGTCTTGGCAGCAGGTTCGACGGTCATGCGCTCAGCTCAGGCCTCGTCAAGATGGCGCGATACGCCGGAGTCCCGGGTGTCGGCCTGCGAGCCAGTGTCGATTGGGACCGCGGCTTGTCCGCCGCTTCCAACGCCGCGGGTGATGATCGAGTAGATGCGGTCCAGCTCCTCGTCATTGAAGAAGTCGATCACGAGACGCCCTCCGCGGCGGGTGCGGACGATGCCGACGCGGGTGGCGAGCAGCCCGCGGAGCTGGGCCTCGAGATCAGCCAGGTCGTCGGAGAGCGGCTTTCGGCCGCGAGTCCGAGCCGGCTCCCGCTTGCGGCGCACAAGCTCCTCCGTCTGCCGCACCGAGAGATGCCGGTCGAGCACGACCTGCAGCACAGCGCGCTGCAGGTCCGGGATGGTGATGGCTGCCAGCGCCCGGCCGTGCCCCTCGGTGATCCGGCCTTCGACGATCGCCTCTCTGGTCTCGGGTGCGAGCTCAAGCAGGCGGAGCGCATTGCTCACCGCCGCGCGCGACTTGCCGACCTGGCCGGCGACCTGGTCGTGGGTGAGGCCGAAGCGTCGGATCAGCTCGCGGTAGGCGCCGGCCTCCTCGATCGCATTGAGGTCAGCACGCTGGACATTCTCGATCAGAGCGAGCTGAAGCAGCTCGGCATCGGCCGACTCGCGCACCACGGCCGGAACGTGTGAAAGGCCAGCGCTGCGCGCGGCGCGCAACCGGCGCTCACCGGCAATCAGCTCGTACGCTCCGTCGGGCGTGGCGCGAACCACGATCGGCTGGAGGACGCCGTGGAGGGCGATCGAGGCGGCGAGCTCGGCGAGCGGCTCCTCATCGAAGCGCGTGCGCGGCTGGTGGGGATTGCGTGCGATGAGCTCGACGGCGAGCTCCTGGACGCCGCCGGCCTCGCCGCTGCGCGGGATCAACGCCTCCAGGCCACGTCCCAGGCCAAAGCTTCTCGTGCTGCGCCTTGCTTCGCTAGCCACGTGCGGTCACCTCGGCCGCGAGCTCACGGTATGCGGTGGCGCCCCTTGACCTCGGGTCATAGAGCGAGATCGGCAGGCCGTGGCTCGGCGCCTCGGAGAGACGGACGCTGCGAGGCACGATCGTGTCGAATACGCTTCCCTGCATGTGGCGGCGCACCTCGGCCGCGACCTGCGCCGAGAGGTTCGTGCGCGCGTCGTACATCGTCAGCAAGACGCCCTCGATCTGTAGTCGGGGATTCAGTGCCTCTCGGACGCGGCGGATCGTATGCACAAGCTGGCTCAGGCCCTCGAGGGCGTAATACTCGGTCTGGATCGGGATCAGGACCCCATCGGCTGCGGTCAGGGCATTGACCGTCAGCAACCCCAGCGACGGGGGGCAATCGATCAGGACCCGCTCATACCGTCCGTTGAGCTCGCCCAGGCTGGCCGCCAGGCGTCGCTCGCGCGCTGTCACTGGGACGAGCTCCACCTCTGCGCCGGACAGCTCAGGGGCCGACGGAACGAGGTCGAGGCCGTCAATCGCCGTCCCGATGACCAGCTCCCCGATTGGCGCTCTTTCCACGATCGCCTGGTAGACCGAGCGCCCGAGTGCCGGTCGATCGACACCCAGTCCACTCGTCGCGTTGCCCTGCGGATCAAGGTCGATGATCAGCGTCGAAGTCCCGGAGAGAGCCAGAAATGCTGCGAGGTTGACGACCGTCGTAGTCTTCCCGACGCCGCCCTTCTGGTTCGTACACGCTGTAACCCTGACCACGCACACTCCGCTGCGAGTTCGCCGATGGGGCCTCCCTATTCTACCAGTTTGAGGGGGTATCAGCCGGTTACCGCGCGCTTACCGGCGACCCGTTGGCCCAGGCCTGTTTCACGTGATACCTTACGGTGAAACAGCGGGCAGATGGGGTTCACGTGCATCCATACGGTGAAGCACCGGTCCTTCCGAACGAGGTGCAGATCGGAGTCCTGATCGGGATTCTGATCGGGGAGGGGCATTTCGGCGGCGACGGTCGTCAGCCGCAGGTCACCCTGCGCATGCACGTCGACCATGAGTCGCTCTTCCGCTGGCTGATTGCGACCTTCCCCGGCGGCCGCCTGTACGGTCCGTACAACCACTCCGGGCGACGCTATTTCCAGTGGATGGCGCGCGGACCCTACCTTCGGACCGTCCTCATCCCGCTGCTCGATGCGCGGCTCGGGCCCGAGATCGACCGCCGTACCTGGGAGCGCTATCGACAGATGAAGGAGCGCTACCTGCTGTAGCCCGGGTTCGGTCAGTGGCGGTGCGCCTGCGCTCTTATACTCGCCGTTGGCAGCCAGCAGAGCGGAATTAGCGGGGGCCCGACGATCACCTATCCCAGCATCCTCCTCGCGGTCATTGTCGGCATTCTGCAAGCTGGCCTCTCGCCTTCGATCGAGGTCGCTGGCGTGAAACCCAACCTGGTCGAGGTCGCGGTGGTCCTCGCGACGGCCTGCTTCGGGTTTCTGCCGGGCCTGACCTGGGCGTTCGTGGCAGGCACGACCGCCAATCTGCTCGTCCCGGAGCCGCTCGGTCTCATCCCGCTCACAATGCTCGGCGCGGCAGTCGCGGTCGCCGGTGGCCAGCGAATCCTGGGCAGGCTGCCCTGGATCTACCCTGTGATCGCCGTGTTTGCCGCGAGCGGGGGCGTCGATATCGCGACCCTGCTGATCTTGCGTCTGGTCGGCGAGCCTCTGCCGGCCGGGCTGCCGATGCAGCTCATCATTCCGGCTGCGCTGCTCAACGCAGCCATCGGTGCGGCGCTTCTGTACCCGACACGCCTCCTCGCCGAGCGATACGCGCCAGAGGAGAAGGCCGCCTGGTGAGTCCGTGGCCGACCTGAACGAGGGGCGTCTGGACCTGCAGCGCTCCCGGTCGCGCTTCGTCGCATTCGGCGTCGTAGCAGCCCTCCTCCTGTCCCTGCTCGGCGGCCGGCTCTTCCAGGTCCAGGTCCTGAAC
>JALYTG010000027.1:0-14489 GCA_030854405.1 Chloroflexota bacterium
GTGCTGCCCACGGTCATGCGCTCGGATGCCGACCGAGCGCGGCTCGCCGAGGCGATTATTCTCAATTCGTGAGGACCCGCTTCATCATCCCGCATCGCGGCCTTGAGGCTGCCAAGACGCGCCTGGCCCCGGTGCTCACCGACGAAGAGCGAGTCGCGCTGGGCGGCATCTTGCTGCGGCACGTGCTCCGCGCCGCACTTGCCAGCGCCGGCTCCGACGACGACGTGATGGTGATCTCTCCCTCGGCCGGGTTGGCCGAGATCGTGGGCCCGCTGGGTGCCACCCTGGTCATCCAGCGCGGCATGGGCCTGAATGAGGGTCTGGAAGAGGCTCGCTCCGCTGCGTTCGGCGCCCGGGTCGACACGCTCGTGGTGCTGCACGGTGACCTGCCCAACCTGCGCCCCTCGGACATCGCGGCGCTCATCGATGCGCTCCCTCCGACGGGGGGCGCGGCCATCGCGCCCGACCGCGCCGGGACCGGGACGAACGCGCTCGCCCAGCGTCCCATCGACGCGATCCCATTTCGCTTCGGTGCCGGCAGCTTCGCCGCCCATTGCGATGCGGCCGTCGAGACCAGCTGGCCGCTGAACGCCGTCAACCGCTCGGGCCTCTCGTTCGACCTCGATACGCCGGCTGACCTGCGGCGCTGGATGGAGCTGGGAGACGCGGCGTGAGCCGGATCGAGCTCGTCCCGCTCGACGGCATCCCGGAGGTTCGCGCCGGCGACGACCTCGCCGCCCTGATCGCAGCCGCGGCCGATTCAGCCGGCATCGGTCTGCAGGCGAACGACGCGCTGGTGGTCACCCAGAAGGTGGTGAGCAAGGCCGAGGGCCGGGTGGTCGAGCTCGCATCGGTCCAGCCGTCGGCCTTCGCCCTTGCCTGGGCCGAGCGCTGGGACAAGGATGCGCGCCAGGTGGAGCTGGTCCTGCGCGAGAGCGCGGCGATCGTGCGGATGGGACCCGGTGGGTTGATCATCAGCCGCACCCGGCATGGATTCGTGTGCGCCAATGCGGGGGTCGACCTGTCGAACGTCGGCGGGGGAGAGGTCGCGACGCTGCTACCCCTCGACCCCGATCGCTCGGCAGCCGCATTGCGCGCTCGGCTGGGTGTGCCGGTGGTGATCAGCGACTCCTTCGGGCGGCCGTGGCGCAATGGCATCGTCAACGTGGCGATCGGGGTCGCCGGGCTCGAGGCGCTGGTCGACCTTCGCGGCCAACCGGACGCCTTCGGACGCACCATGCTCGCCACCGTCATCGCGGTCGCCGATGAGCTCGCCTCGGCCGCCGACCTGGCGGGCGGGAAGGTGGATAAGCAGCCTGTTGTGGTCGTACGCGGGTACCACTGGGCCCCTTCCGAGGCCGGCATGGCCCCGCTGATCATGGAGCCGGAGCGCGACCTCTTTCCGTAGCGGCTCGCTTCGTTAGCCGGCCTCAGCTGGGCTGCAGGAAGAGGCTGACGATCCGGCCGTTCTCGACCCGGAAGTTCGCTTCGACGTGCATCGGCTGAGCGCCTGGCCGGATGACGGTGCAGTCGGCGATGAAGCTGGCGCCCATGTTCTGGCTCTCATTGGCGTAGATCCGGAAGCCGTCGCCGGCCCGCACGAACCAGCCGCCCACCTTGTCGCGACCGCGCAGGTTGGTGCGCTCGTCGGAGCCCGGCACGCTGATCCCCAGCACCGCGTTCTCGGCGAAGAGCTCGATCGCCTTCTCGCGCTCGTCCTCGTTGATGAGCTCGAAGAAGAGGTCGACCGTCTCGGTGGCACCCATATGCCGATGCAGTCTAGCGGCTGACCCGGCCCGATAGACTGGGCCGATGCCACCGCTGCGCATCGGTCTCATCGGCTGGGGAACGGTCGGTTCTGCGCTGGGCGGGCTGATCGAGGCCGGTCCGCTGCCCCTTGAGCTGGTGAGTGTCGCCGTGCGCGACGCGGCGCGCGAGCGCAGCCGCGCGCTGCCCGACGGCGTCCGCATCGGCCTGCCCGAAGACGTCGATGTCGTCGTTGAGCTGGCGGGCGGTGTCGATGAACCGCTTGCCTGGGCACGCGAAACGCTGAAGCGGGGCATCCCCTACGTCACCGCCAACAAGGCTCTGCTGGCGACCCACGGCGACGAGCTGAGCCAGCTGGCACGGGCCAACCATGCAGCGCTCCTCGGATCGGCAAGCGTGGGCGGCGGCACGCCGATGATCGAGGTGGTCGAGCACCTGGCGGCCACCGGCGAGATCGACTCGCTGCGCGGGATCGTCAACGCCACCACGACCTATATCCTCACAGCCATGGGCGAGGGCCGCTCCTATGCCGATGCCCTGCGCGCCGCACAGGAGGCCGGCTACGCCGAAGCCGATCCCTCATTCGACGTCGAGGGACGCGACGCGGCGCAGAAGCTGGCGATCCTGGGCAGTGTCGCCTGGGGCCGATGGCGCGGCGAGGACGAGGTGGACGGCTCGGGTATCGTCGGAGTCGGCGTGCAGCCGGGCGAGACGATCCGGCTGGTGGCCGAAGCAACGCGGGAGCGCATGACCGTCGCACCGATGCAGCTGCAGCTGGGCTCGCCCTTGGCGGGGGTGTCGGGGATCGAAAACATGCTCGAGGTCGTGGTCGCCGGCGCGACCTTTCGCATCTCTGGCCCGGGCGCTGGTGGCCGTGTCACGGCCGGCGCCGTCTACGGTGATATCGCGCGTCTGGTGGCGGGCGCGCGGCCGATCCTCTTCGGCGGCGCATCGTGACCTGGCCGGTTGTTGGCGTCGCCGGCGCCCGGGGCCTGGTCGGCGGTGTCTTCCTCTCGATCCTGGCCGATGCGGGCCTCCCCGCGGTCTGCCTGCGCGCCTTCGGCCACGAGGATGGGAGCGTCGGCTACGGCAGCGGGGAGGTGCCAGTTTTCATCCTCACCGATGTGCTGGCGGCTGAGCTCGATCTCCTCTTCCTGGCCACCGATGCCGAGACCTCCCGTGCGATCGTGTCCGGGCCGGGTGCCGGGATCGGCCTGATCGTCGACAACTCGAGCGCATTCCGCCTGGATCCTTCGGTCCCGCTGGTCGTGCCGGAGGCGAACGCTGCGGCGGCGCGCGAGCGACCGGGGAATCTGCTTGCCAATCCGAACTGCACCACCGCCGCGGCGGTCGTGGCCCTCGCGCCGATCCGCGACCTGGCGGGCCTCGAATCGATCGATCTGGCCTCCTACCAGGCGGTGAGCGGTGCCGGTCGCGCTGGGCTGGATGCCTTCCTGGCGGAGCGCGGCTCCGAGGATCGAGAGGCGGCCAACGGCTCGCCGTTCCACGGTCGGATCGCCGACAGCGTGGTGCCGCAGATCGACGTGCTCGATGAGACTGGCTGGACCGGCGAGGAGAACAAGATCCACGCCGAGCTGCGCAAGATCCTGGCGCTCCCGTCACTTGACGTGGCCGCCACCACCGTCCGCGTGCCGGTGCAGACGGGGCACAGCGTCGCTATCCATCTCCGCACGGCCGGACCCGCCACGGTCGCCCAGCTGGAGGAGGCTCTGCGGGCGGCGCCCGGCGTCGAGTATCGCCCGGCCGATGGCTCAGAGCGGCATCCGATGCCGCTCGACGTCGAGGGGCGCGACCCGGTGCTCGTCGGCCGCCTGCGCGCCATTCCGGGTCGCGAGCGCGGCTTCGCCCTCTTCGTCTCGAGCGACAACCTGCGCAAGGGAGCGGCGTTGAACGCGGTCCAGGTCGCGGCTGCTGCGGACCCGGAGCGCTTCGCCCAGCTGGTTCCCGCCCCCCGATGAGCGAGCTGGAACGGGTGGCCGGGATCGGCGGCGTTTTCTTCCGAGCGCGTGACCCCGCGGCGCTGGCGGCCTGGTACGCGGCGCAGCTCGGGATCGAGATCGATCCCTCGTTCGGCGGCTCGAGCTTCGTCTGGACTGAACCCGGATCGACGGTCTGGGCGCCGTTCGCCGCAGATACGGACTATTTCGGCAGGCCCGATCAGCAGTCGATGATCAACTATCGGGTCCGCGACCTCGATGCAATGCTCGCCCAGCTGCGAGCGGCCGGCGTCGCGGTTGATGACCGGACGGAGGCTTCGGAGTTCGGCCGGTTCGGGTGGGCGAGCGACCCCGAGGGCAATCGCTTCGAGCTCTGGGAGCCGCCGGCAGGCCAGTAGCCGGGCTGGGATCGCCACGTTTGCTGGCGGTAGCGAGTATCGGCCACTCGATGGCTGAATGTGCTGGTGTGAGCAACGAACAGCCAAGCTGAGGGCTTCGCTAGGGTCCGATGGTTGCCGGCGCGGGCAATCGGGCCATCGGTTGGCCGCTAGACGCCGGGGCCGGCAAATCGGGCGGTCCGGGCGAGGCCACGACGGCTCGTCGCTGGTTGTCCTTGCCGATAAGCATCGGTCTATCTTGGTGCGTCCGAAAGATGAGGAGGCCGATTCGTGCCGTCATTCGCCGAGCTGACCGAGCAATTCCTGCAGCGTGAGTTCGAGGAGGCGCCCGTCCGGGCCAGCGGACTCGGGCTGACCGAGTACGACGACCGGCTCGACGACCTGTCCGCCGCCGGTTTCGAGCGGCGGCGAAGCTCCGACGTGGACTGGCTCGCGCGCTTCCAGGCGATCGGAGACGAGCTTGGTTTCGATGAGGGGATCGACCGGGACCTGGTCATCAGCAGCGTGCGAGGCCGCCAGATCACCGATGAGTTCGAGATCTGGCGTCGGCAGCCGGACGTGTATCTCAACCCGGGGATGCAGGGCATCTTCGCCCTCTTCCTGCACCGCCTGCGCCCGGAGGACGAGCTTGTCAAGGCCGCGGTCAGCCGCCTGCGCCAGATCCCGGACAACCTCGAGGCCGGCAAGGGGAACCTCCTCGCCGAGCTGGTGCCGGGCATCTTCCTCGACCGCGCCGCAAACCAGGCGCGGGCCGGGGCTCGTTACGTCCGCGACCTCCTGCCGGAGCAGATCGATGAGCCGTCACTGCGCGCCAGGCTTGCCGACGCCGGCGCACAAACCGCCGGCGCATACGAGGGATACGTCGCCTTCCTCGAGGAGATGCGGCCGACGGCGAAAGGCGACTACGCGCTCGGCGAGGAACGCTACTCACGGCTTCTGCGCGAGAAGGAGCTGCTCGGCTTCGGCGCGCGCGAGCTGCGCGACCGCGGCCAGGCCGAGTACGACCGGCTGGCAGGCGAGCTTACGCACTGCGCCCGCGATCTGAAGGGGACCGACGACTGGAAGCAGGTCCTCGACGAGCTGAACGAGGATCACCCTCATACCCCGGAGGAGATGCGCGTCGGCTACGAGGACTGGACGAACCGTGCTCGCGAGTATCTGCGCGAGCATCGGCTGGTCAGCTTCCCCGCAGGCGAGCAGTGCGCAGTGGTTCCCTCGCCGCCCTTCCAGCGCCCCGTGCTGGCGGTTGCCTCGTACATGAGCCCGCCCGCGTTCTCGGACAGGATGCTGGGCCACTTCTTCGTCCCCTTCCCGCCCGACGGGGCGAGCGAGGTCGAGGTCCAGAAGCGGTTGGCATCAAACTCGTACGCAGGCATACCGACCACATCGGTCCATGAGGCCTATCCCGGCCATCACTGGCATCTCGTCATGTCGAAGGCGAACCCCTCGAAGGTTCGCCACGTCTTCAAGACTCCGTATTTCACGGAAGGCTGGGCCCTCTACGCGGAGCGGATGATGCGCGAGCAGGGCTTCTTCACCGAGCCTGCCCACGAGATGTTCCAGTACGAGGCAACCAGCTTCCGGGCGGCACGGATCATCGTCGACACCTCGCTGCACACGGGCGAGATGAGCTGGGACGAAGCCGTCCGCTTCATGCTCGACCATACCGCGCTGACCGAGCCGACGGCGAAGGCCGAGGTGACGCGCTACTGCGCATGGCCGACCCAGGCCTCCTCGTACCTGACCGGCTCCCTGGAGATTGCGCGCATCCGAGAGGCATTCTTCGCGAAGCGTGGCTCGTCCGACACCGATGCGCTCCGCGCTTTCCACGACGGCATCGCGTCGTCCGGTGGAATGCCGATTGCCCTTGCTGAGCGCGCGGCGCTGGCGGTTGCCTCGCCCGAGGCGACGGCGGCCCGGTGAAAGCTGCCAGATTCTGTCCGGAATGCCCGATAGGATCGCGGTGATGCAGGAACGCACGGCGCCGGAGCTGAAGATCCACCCGCTCACGCCTCGGCGCATGGCGGACCTGGCCAAGCTCTTCGGTCAGGGGGGCGATCCGAAGTGGTGCTGGTGCGCCTTCAACCGGGTGCGCGGCATGACGTGGGCCAACTCGACGCTGGAGTCGAACCGCCAGGTCCTTGCCGATGCGGTGCGAACCACCGCTCGTGAGCACCGGGCGCCCGGGCTGGTCGCGTACCGAGGAAGCGAGGCGGTCGGCTGGGTGAGCCTGGGCCCGCGCGAGGACTACGACCGCATCCAGCACTCGGTCGTCCTGGCCCCGCTCGATGACAAGCCGGTCTGGTCGATCATCTGCTTCGTGGTCGGCAAGAGCGCCCGCGGCCAGGGCGTTGCGCGGGCTCTGTTGGACGCGGCGATCGCCTACGCTCGCCAGCACGGCGCGACCCTGCTGGAGGCCTACCCGGCCGAGACGGACGGCAAGCGGATCCCATCGGCCTCGGCCTACAGGGGTACCGTCTCGATGTTCGAGCGTGCCGGCTTCGAGGTCGTCGCTCGCAGGCAGTTCAACAAGACCACGCCGGTCCGGCCGATCGTCCGGCGTCGGGTCCGCAAGACGGGGTGACAGCTTCTACCAGCGCTCCTCGTGAATTAGCGCGTCGAGTGCGACGCGGCCGCCGGCGCGATTTGGGGCCGTGAGCACAGTCGGATCGGCGGGATAGCCGAAGGAGAGGAGGAAGTCGCACCTCCGCTCCGGCGGCAGCCCGAGCAGCTGCCGGGCTAGATCGTAGTCATAGACGGTCGCCGGAACACTGCCGATCCCGAGCTCCCATGCCGCAAGGACCATGTTCTGCGCCGCTCTGCCCAGGTCCCACATGATCGAGTAGCCCTTCGGCGACGCGCTCGGATCGAGTGTCACCAGGGCGATCGCCACCGCCGCGCCGGCGAGGTGGCCCGCGTAACGTCCCACGCTCGCCAGCTCGCGCAGGTGCTCGCGATCACGCACCACCATAAAGGCCCACTGCTGCTCGTTCTTGGAGCTGCCCGCTCGGCGCCCCGCGTTCAGAATCCGATCCAGGTGCTCGGATGCGAGCGGGCGGTCAGCGAACTGACGCACGACGCGCACGGAATTGATGGCCGGCCAGGTATCCATCACTGGTCCAGGACCTCGATGCGGATGCGCTTGTTGATGCGGCCCTTCGACTCGTAGCCGGTGACCCGCACCCGGCCGATCTCCGACGTTCGGGCCACATGCGTGCCGCCATCGGCTTGGAGGTCGAGGCCGACGATCTCGATGGTCCGTACCTCGCTGATGCCTGGTGGCAGGAGGTTGATCTTCGTCCGGATCAGGTCGGGGATCGCGAAGGCCTCATCGCGCGGCAGGACATCGACCTTGATCTCGCGGTCGGCCTCGATCTCATCGTTGATGCGCCGCTCGATCTCGGCCACCAGGTCAGCGTGCATGGTCTCGAACTCGAAGTCCATCCGACCCGACAATGGCTCCATGTTGCCGCCTGTGACCGATGCCTGGTGGTCGCGCCAGATCACGCCGCACAGCACGTGCAGGGCGGAGTGGGTCCGCATCAGCCCATACCGCCGGTCCCAGTCGATCTCGGCCGAGACCGATGCCCCCACTGCCGGAGCCGAGTCGCCTTCGACGGTGTGCCAGATCTCGTCGCCGCGCTTCGCCGCGCCGGTCACAGCCCACCGCGACCCATCGCTGCCGACCAGTGATCCGCGATCTGCGGGTTGGCCGCCGCCGCCGGGGTAGAAGACGGTGCGGTCGAGTCGCACCGCTTCGGCATCGGTCTCGAGCACCGCAGCAGACACCGAGCGCAAGTACGCGTCGCGGTAACAGAGGTTATCGCCCATCGCCGCAAAGGCTAGCGCGAAGATTGAGTCGCACGAGCGTTGCGCGCGCCCATACCTTGTGAGCGGACCGGGCCCAACCGGTTCTCCCATCGCGGAAGGGATATGGATACCGATCTCGTGGTACGGGCGCAGGGCGGCGACGAGGAGGCCTTCGCGAGCCTCGCGCTGGCCGCTGGCGACCGGCTCCATGCGGTGGCGCACAGGATCCTGCGCGACATCGACCTCGCTGAGGACGCGACGCAGCAGGCGCTGCTGAACGTCTGGCGTGATCTTCCGCAGCTGCGCGACCCGGCGCGCTTCGACGCCTGGTCGTATCGGCTCCTCGTGCGCGCCTGCTACGCCGAGGCTCGCCGAACCCGTCGCTGGGCGCCGAACCTCCGCCTGCTTCCGGCCGATGAGCCGCTTGCGGCCGAGGGCCTGAGGGTGGTCGTCGATCGCGACCAGCTCGAGCGCGGCTTCCGGCGGCTCTCGCTTCAACATCGCGCCGTGGTGGTCTTCCACCACTACCTGGACATGCCGCTCGAAGAGGTGGCCGCGACGCTCGGCGTGCCTCTCGGGACGGTTAGATCTCGACTTCATCACGCGATGCGTGGGCTCCGCGCGGCGCTCGACGCCGACGCCCGCCCGGCGACGCGGGAGGCAGCGCAATGAGCTCCGATCGCGACGTCAGCCGCACCGTTCGATCGTGGATGGAGGAGGGCGTCACGGCGCTCCCTGACCGCGTCCTGGACGCCGTGCTCGAGCAAATCCCCGCGACCCCCCAGCGCCGAGCCTGGTGGCTGGCGTGGAGGTTCCCCGGCATGAAGACCCTCGCCAAGCTTGCGATCGCGGCCGCCGCCGTGGTGGTCGTCGCGGTCGTCGGCATCAACCTGCTGTCCGCCGGCGGTGGGTTCGGGAGGAGTGGCCCCGCACTCTCGCCCACGCCCACGCCCACGCCCTCGCCCACGCCCTCGCCCACGCCCACGCTCTCGCCACCAGCGACGCCGGCACCCCGTCATTCGGCGAGGCCTGCCGGGGTGAATCCCGTCGGGGGCGACCTCACGATCGGCAGGCACTCCCTGACCGTGGATGGCGTTCCCTTCTCGTTCAGCGTGCCGGCGTCCCGCTGGGAGCCGTTCGGCAGCCTTCTCATCAGCAAGAGCACATTCGGGCCGCAAGGTGCAGAGGCCGTCATCTTCTGGGCAAGCTTCCCCGACGGCGTCGACCCCGATCCGTGCGCCAACCTGCTGAGCCCGCCCGTTGGCCCATCGGCCGCCGACCTCGCGGCCGCCGTGTCGACGGCGCCCGGGGCCGAGCTCGTCACGGGGCTTTCGGACGTCCGCGTGGGCGGGCGCGCCGCGAAGCACGTGGTGCTCACCGTTCGCCAGGACGGCGGTTGCGACCCCGGATTCTTCTACAACTGGAAAGCACAGACGGGGGGTGCGATGTGGGAGACCACGGACGTCGGCGACACGATCAGGGTATGGATCGTCGATGTTGACGGGAAGCGCCTCTTCATTGAAGGCGAGACATCGAATGACGCCGGCCTGAGGGTTGAGCGGGAGATCGAGCAGATCGTCGAATCGATCCAGTTCGAGTAGTCCCATCCACACACCCGTGGCGCCCCGGCGGCCCTGCCGGCTACCAAGGCTCGGACGGAGTTCAATACGGCCGGCATGTTTGAGGACCCATTCCGCTCAACATGACCCGATAAAAGGTCGTCGATCATAGGATCGAAGGCGTACCTTGACCGCTACGATGTGCCTCCCGCCCCGACATGAGGTATCGCGCGACGATGCAGTCTGTCCTCGACCGCTTCTTCGCAGACTTTTTTCGGCTCTACCCGTTGCACGCCACCGAGGCCGGCAATCACGAGCATGACGGCGAATGGCCGGACCTGACCGATGCGGGTCGCCGGGCCCGCGTCGCATTCCTGAATAACGCGCGCGTCGAGCTCGAGGGCGTCGACGAAGCCACGCTGACGCCCGACGAGGCGATCGACCGCCGCGTCCTGCTCACGCAGATCGACGCGCTGCGCTTCGACGAAGAGGAGCTCGAGGAGCACTCCTGGAGCGCGATCAGCTACGTGTACCTCTTCGGAACGGGCCTGTTCGGGCTGCTGTCGCGCGAGTTCGCTCCACTCGACATCCGCCTGGCCAGCATCGCGGAGAGGATGCGCGGGCTTCCTGCGGCGCTCGACACCGCCCGGGCGAATCTCGAGGCTCCAGGCGGCCGGGCGGTGAGCCACTTCCACGTCGAGAAGGCGATCGCAACGATGCCCGGCGTCGCGGATCTGTGCCGGACAGCGGCCGAAGAGGCCGCAGAGGTCAACGACGCCGGAATCCGCGAGGTGGTAAGCGCGGCGGCCGTCGACGCGACGAGAGCGATCGACGCGTTCACCGAGTGGCTGAGCGAGGAGCTCCTGGCTCGGGCAGATGGGGACTTTCGCCTGGGGCGTGAGCTGTATGAGCGCAAGTTCCGCCACGCGCTGAAGGCGACGGTCAGCCCCGACGAGCTCGAAGCGCGGGCGGCATCGGCCTACGAGCAGGTGCGGACGGAGATGCTGGGCCTGGCGCACGGGCTATGGCCCGAGCTGATCGGCGACGAGCCCAAGCCAAACGACGACAATCTCGCGATCCGTCGGGTCCTTGACGCCATTGCGGCCGACCACCCCTCGGCCGACCAGCTGCTCGACTACTGCCGCGCCGAGAACGAGCGGATCGAGGCGTTCATCCGCGAATGGGACCTGATCGGCCTCGCCGACGAGCCACTCGAGATCATCTGGACGCCGCCCTTCCTGCGCGCCTTCGGCGGCGCGATGCTGATCCCGCCAGGGCCGCTCGACCGCGGCCTGAAGAGCTTCTTCGCGATCACGCCGATGCCGGACGACTGGACGGAGGAGCAGCGCGAATCGAACCTGCGCGAGGACAACTCGCGCATGCTCAGGCTGCTCACCATCCACGAGGCGGTGCCGGGCCACTACCTGCAGCTTGCCTACTCGAACCGATGCCCTTCGCTCGCCCGCGCGGTCTTTGGCTCAGGGGTCTTCGCCGAGGGCTGGGCGGTGTACGTGACCCAGGTCATGATGGATGCCGGCTACGGGGCGGATGACCCGGCGCTCATGCTCACCCACTGGAAGTTCTTCCTGCGCGCGATCACCAACACCCTGATGGATATCCGCATCCACACTGGCTCGATGACCGAGGAGGAGGCGATGGAGCTGATGGTCGAGGGCGGCTTCCAGGAGCGCGCCGAGGCCTCCGAGAAGTGGAGCCGGGCCCGCCTCTCATCGACCCAGCTGTGCGAGTACTACCTCGGCGGCGTGGAGATGACCGAGCTCGAGCGACTGGCCCGCGCGCGGGCAGAGAGGGAGGGGCGTGACTTCGCATGGCGTCCCTTCCTGGAGTCGGTGCTGGCGCATGGAACGCCGCCCATGCCGATCATCCGCGGGATCCTCTTCCCGAGCTAGCCGGCCACCATCAGGTCGAGGAGCGACGGGGCCGATCCGTCGCGGTACGACAGGATCCCCTTGAGATCCGCGTGGCTCTGGTGCGCGATCACCGCGAGCGTGAGGTCCAGCTTTGGCAGATGGACGAGCAGGGTGGTGTACGTGCCCAGCAGACCGCTGTGGCCCGGGCCAACGAGCGTCTTGCTCAGCTCGACGCGCTGCGTCCCGAATCCGTAGTCGTCCTTGTTGAAGTCGACCATGCGGCGGAGCGTTCCCGGCCGCAGCAGGGAGCCGCCGTAGAGCGCGTCTCCCCAGCGGACGAGGTCGTCGACCGTCGACTCGGTCGCACCCGATCCCCAGAAGGCGCTCGCCCACGATGGGTCGAGGAGGCCATCGTCCGCAGCCTCCCCCGGGCCGATCAGGTGAGTGCTGGCGAGGCCCAGCGGACCGGTGAAGCGCGCAGCGAGCACGTCGTGAAGCGGTGAGCCGGTGACCCGCTCGATGAGCATGCCGAGCAGCAGGTAGTTGGTGTTCGAATAGGCCCAGCCCTTGCCCGGCGCGAACCACGCCCCGCCAATGCTCTTGAGGATCTCTGCTCGCGTCCAGGCGTGCGAGCGGTCGGTATTGAGGGTATGGCTCAGGCTGTCGGTGAAGAGGTCGGCGATCCCGCTGGTGTGCTGGAGCAGCTCGGCGACGGTGACTCCCTTGGCCATCTTCGCCTCGGGAAGGTAGCGGGTCACCGGGTCATCGAGCTCGAGGGCGCCCTCATCGGCCAGCTGCAGGGTGAGCGCCGCAACGAAGGTCTTCATGACGCTGCCGATTACCAGGGGACGACCCGGCTCGAGCGAGCCCGCAGTGCCGCTCCAGCCGGTGCCGCTGCCATCGAGGACGGCCAACGAGATCCCGGGCACGCCGAAACGGATGCGCGCTGCTTCGAGCGCAACCTCGTATGGGACGGCGGAACGCGCGGCCGGGGCGGTCGAGGCCGCATGCGGGCGCAGGTCGGCTGCGTCGAGCGCCTGCCGCGGGACGAAGCGGCGGGCCGGCGGGTCGAGCGGATCGGCGGCACGGACGGGTGCCAGGATTGTCATCCCGCTCAGCGCGAGCGTGACGACCAGGATCACGGCACGGACGGTTGAGCGAGCGCGACGGCCCGCGAGGCGGGAAGGCTTCATGGATGGCGCATTCTGGCCGATTCAGCGCCCGGCGCGCAATGGACTACGGTCCTGGTCGTTTGGCAGGGGCTTCAGAATCTTGTTAGCATTGCTAATAATGACCTTCGGTGATTCCGCGCCCCGGCTGCGCGTCGTGCGCCCATCCCCAGCGCCAGACTCCGCGCCCGCCGCGCCGGCCGCGCCCGGCGGCTTCAAGCGCGGGTTCGC
This sequence comes from Chloroflexota bacterium, assembly GCA_030854405.1. The sequence goes on from JALYTG010000027.1 coordinate 12,764, forward strand.
CGCATTGCGCCATCGGAACTATCGGCTCTATTGGTTCGGCCAGATCGCGAGCCTGATCGGCACCTGGATGCAATCGGTCAGTCAGCCCTGGCTCGTCCTTGAGCTCGGTGGGTCGCCGCTTCAGCTCGGGACCGTGCTCGCGCTTCAGTTCGCCCCGGCGATGGTCCTTGCGCCGCTCGGTGGGGTACTTGCCGACCGGGTCGACAAGCGCAACGCGCTGCGCGTGACCCAGTCGATCGCCATGGTGCAGGCCGCCGTCCTGTTCGGCCTGACACTGACCGGCGCGGTCGAGATCTGGCACATCTACATCCTGGCCGCTGTCCTTGGCATGACCAGCGCCGTCGACATGCCGATCCGCCAGTCATTCGCGGCGGAGCTGGTTCCGCGCGAGGACCTGGTCAACGCGATCGCCCTGAACTCGACCTCGTTCAACCTGGCGCGCGTCGTCGGTCCGGCGATCGCCGGCCTGACGCTGGCCGTCTTCGGGACCGCCTTCAACTTCGGGCTGAACTCGGTCAGCTACCTGGCGGTGCTCATCGCCCTGACGATGATGGATCCCGGGCAGCTGCACCGCGGCGAGCGACCCGCCGTCTTCCCGTCGGTGCGGACGAGCCTCGCCGAGGGGATCCACTATGCGGTGCGGACTCCGGCCGTTCTCTGGCCTCTGCTGCTGCTTGGCGGGATGGCGACTTTCGCCATGAACTTCCAGACGCTGCTGCCGCTCTTCACGCGCAACGACCTGCACCTCGCGGCGAACGGTTACGGTGCCCTGTACGCGTCGATGGGGGCGGGCTCGCTGATGGGCTCGCTGATGCTCGCTTTTGCGCGCGGCAAGCGACCCCTGATGCGCATGATCCTCGTGGGCGGCGCGGTCTTCCTCGCGTTCGAGGTGCTGCTCGGACTCACGCGCTCGCCCCTCATCGCCTTTCCGATCGTTGTCGTCATCGGCTTTGCCTCGATGCTCATGGTGAATACGATCAACGTCACCGTGCAGCACGGCGTGCCGAACGAGCTCCGCGGCCGCGTCATGTCGCTCTATGTGACGGTCTTCGCCGGCACCGCGCCGATCGGCGGCATCTTCGCCGGGCTGGTCGCCCAGCTCTTCGGTGCACCCGCCGGGTTCATCCTCGGCGCGGCGTTCGCGAGCATCTTCCTCGCTGTGGTGGCCTGGCAGCTGCTCGTGCGCGGCGCCATGCGCGAGGTGGCGAGGTCTCGCGCGCCTGCACGCGAGACCGAGCCGCTCGCCGCCGAGCCGCCCGACGCGAGCAGCAGCCGAGCCGGCTGACCGCCGGCGATCAGCGCTCCGAGCGTTGAGGAAGGAGGACCTGCAGCTCCTGCAGGGCCGCCGAGATTGCCGCTCGCCGCTCCTCAGGGAGTGGCTCGAGCAGCTCGCGGGCAGCGGCGAGCAGGTCCCGCCGCATGGCTCGGGCTCGGCGCCGGCCCGCGGCGGTGAGGGCCAGGATCACCGCCCGCTTGTCCTTCGGGTCGGTCGTGCGCACCACGAGTCCGGACTCGACCAGCGCGGAGGCGAGCCTGGTGACGACCGGGGCGCTGACGAGCAGGCGCCGCGCGACCTCGGCCTGCGCAGACGGGCCTTCGAGATCGATCATGCGCAGGACGTTGTACTGCTGGTAGGTGAGCTCGCTCCACGCACGCCGGCGGCGGGCATGGGCCACCAGGTGGCGCATGACCGGGGCGACCGTCGCAATCAGGCTTGCCTCAAGGC
>JALYTG010000027.1:14499-15222 GCA_030854405.1 Chloroflexota bacterium
TCACCCTCGGCCTGCTGGCGCTGGCGCATGCCGTGATCCACGCCCAGTCCGCCCTCATGCCGCTCGTCTACCCGATCGTCATCGCGCAGTTCGCCCTCGAGCCGCGCGACATCGGCACGTTCATCGCCATCACCACCGCCGTCGGCGGCTCCATGCAGCTGGCCTACGGCTTCCTGACCCGATACGTCGGCAGGCCGGCGTTGCTCGCGGGGGGCCAGCTGCTGTTCGGCACGAGCCTGCTGATTGCGGGCTTCTCGCAATCGGTCGCGCAGCTGCTCGCTGCCATCAGTGCGGCACGCATCGGAGCCAGCCCGCAGCACCCGGTCGGCAACGCGCTGCTCTCGGACCGGTTCCCGGCGGAGCGGCGGGGCTTCGCGATCAGCGCCCACATCAGCGGTGGCAACGTGGGGACGATCGCGGTCCCGTTCGTGGGCGGGGCGCTCCTCTCCGCCGTTGGCTGGCAGGCGACCCTCGCCCTGTTCGGCATCCCGGCGCTGGTGGTCGGATTGCTGATCGCCCTCGCGGTGCGCGAGGACCAGGCGGCCTATCGCCGCCGCGCTCGCGCCTCTGGCTCGGTCGGCAGCCAGCTCCGAACGGTGCTTGCGCGGCGCGACCTGCGCCTGATTCTCGGGGCGTCGCTGATCGCCGCCGGCGGCCGCGGGCTCGACATCGTTGCGCCCTTCATGGTGCTCTACCTGCGCGGTCCGCTGGGCATCTCGGAGC
>JALYTG010000157.1 GCA_030854405.1 Chloroflexota bacterium
CTCGGCAATGCCGGTCAGCTCAGGAAAGGTCCCCTTGGTCAGGTCGTACGTTGAGAGTCGTGTGTAACGCAAAGTCTTCTCCTTTGTCCGATGCGGCTAAGTCGACACGAAGCGGATTCGCGGATGGCTCCCCCTCGTTCGAAGGGGCCAGAAGATCAGTCGGTTCGCAGCCTTGCAGCCGATGGAACGCAGTGTAGCACGAAACGTCCCGTGATATATTCGCAGCGAATACGTTACGTATCTGTACAGGTTGATTTCAGATGCCCAGGATCGAATTCGAGGCCGACAGTGAAGAGCAGTTGGTTGCGCTCGCCTGGCGATGGGTGATGGGCCCCGAGCGTCAGGCCGGCGCTCCGGTCGCTGATCCGGCGGACCAGGCCGACCTTCGCCGTCGCCAGCTGGGAGAGGTGCTCAACGCGATTCGTGGGACCGATAGCCGTCGCCTGCTGCACGAGGTCGCCGAGCTGTCGATGCGCAATGCCGCGCTGGTGCTGGATAAGGATCTGGCCGCCCGCTACGGCAAGCACTCGGGCACCGCCTTCGCCGGCATCGTCGCGGGCCCGAACAAGGTGATGCGACGCGTCGCCCGCCGCGACCTGATCAGCTGGGACGCCGATGCGCGGGGCTATCGGATGGACCCCGCCGACGCCGAGATCGTGCTGGAGCGCTGGCCGGCTGCGTAGCTTGCTCTGAGCGAATCGCGGCGCCCTTAGGACGTCTTTCCACCGCCCTTCGAGCACCTGTCCACCAACCTCGGCCGATGTGGAAAGGAATGTGGATAACTTGGTGGACATACCCCTTCCACGTCGCCGGAATCGGCCCGTACCATCCACGCCGGTCCGTGGTCTCGAGTCGGACCGATATCCGCACTTATCAAAATCTCTGTTCAGCTCCGGAGGGTTCCCCTATGCCCAAACCTTCGACGGTGGCTCATGCCCCGGCCGAGCAGCTTGCCCCGGTGGGCGAGGTGCCACCGCCCGATATTGTCGAGTTCATCCGCTTCTGCCATGCCAGGCGGGGCCTGGGCTGGCCCGAGCTCTACGACGAGATGTGCTCCGTGGCCGCTCGTCGCGAGTTCAGGGGCTGGGGTCACGACGAGCTGGCGGTCCGCGGTCTGACCTTCTCGCTGTTCGACATGCCGCGCCTGGCGGGCTGGGTTCGAGAGGTCATCGGGAGGCCTTCGTCCGGGTCCGCGACAGCGGTGCCGCGCTCGATGATCCTTCCCATTCCCGGGTCGGGGGGCTAGCGAAGCGAGCTTGGCGCGGTTCCGGCCAGCACGGGAATCTGGTCGCTCGGCGCCGTCGGTTTCGTTATCCACAGCAGGGCGGTGGAGAAGCCCGATTGTCCACAGTTGGGCGTCTGAAGCGCCGCGCCCGATCGCGAATCGGCTGCGGCTGATCAGTTACTCGAGCCGGTGGGCGTAGTGCCTCTCAGTAGGTGTGGCGGCGCGCCATCTCGCGCTCCATCATGCGCTCCATGACCATGTACTTCTCGATCCGCCGCCGGAGTTCGTTCGCCTCGGGGGTGTAGAGGTGCACGTATTGCTGCAGCTCAAGGCTGAGCTTGCGGCTGAACATGCGGGCGTGGTCCAAGTTGCGCCGGAGGAGGACCTGGTCCATGCGCCGGAGGTGCTCCTCGTTGAGGAGATCCTCGTCGCGCAGCAACTCGCGATCGGAATCGATCTGCGGACGCTGGAGCTGAACCTTCGTGATGATGCGATCTTCGGCCATCGTCCACTCAGTTTACCGGTACCGATTGCTCCACCGTAGACGGACCGATACCTCCCTGAGCGGTCGTTATCCTTGTCGCCGCGTCCCCGTAGCTCAGTGGATAGAGCAGCGGTCTTCTAAACCGCCGGTCGCAGGTTCGAATCCTGCCGGGGACACCAACAATTGACGTCCAACGTGGCCCTTAGGCCTTGGGCCTCGCCGCGCCCCGCCGATTAGGCTCGGGAGAGAGCTGGGCCGCCTCTGAGCAGCGTCAGGCCCGGCCGGACCAGCAGGGCCAGCAGGAAGACGACGGTCTCGACCAGCACGATCGTCGGGCCGCTTGCTGAGTTCGTCCAGTAGCTCAAGTACAGCCCGACCAGGGGCGCCACCACCCCGATCAAGGCCGCGACGGCAATCAGCCGGCTGAAGCTGCGCGTCACGAGCTGCGCGGTGGCGGCGGGGGTGATGAGCATCGCGACGACGAGGATGATGCCAACCGACTGAAGGCTCACGACGATCGTGATCGCGACGAGCGCCAGAAAGATGTAGTCGAGCCGCTCGACCGGCAATCCGGACGCCGCAGCGCCGAGCGGGTCGAATGTGGAGTAGAGCAGCTCCTTCCAGAGCGCGCCGATCACCGCCAGGACAATGAGCGCGAGCAGCACCAGGGCAATCAGATCGCCGATACCGATGCCCAGAACCTCACCGAACAGGAATCCGAAGAGGTCGCCCACGTAATTCGGTATCAGGCTGAAGAGGAAGACGCCCAGGGCGAACATCCCTGCGAAGAGAACGCCGATGACCGTATCGGACCGCAGGCCTCCGCGTCGGGTCACCCAGCCGATCGCCAGCGCGGTGGCCACCGACGCCACGGCCGCGCCGAGGTAGAAAGGACCTTTCAGCAGATAGGCGACCACGACGCCGGGGAAGGCGGCGTGGCTGAGCGCATCGGCCATGAAGGCATAGCCACGCAGGACCATGAAGCTGCCAACCACGGCGCAGACCACGCCGACCACGCCGGAGGCGAGCAGGGCGCGGAGGAAGAAGTCGTAGGCGAGCGGCTCGACGACGGGGCCGAGCATCAACCGCGCCGCCCCTCGTGGAAGTGCCGATCCGGACCGCTCTCGCGATCATGGTGGTGGGCATCGTCGATGATCACCGCCCGATCCTGCAGAACCAGGAGGTGCCCACCGTAGGTCTGGCTCAGAACCTCGGGATCCAGCACGAGGCTGGCGGGACCGATCGCCACGACGCGCCGGTTGAGGGCGATGACCGTGTCGAAGTGGGCCGCGGCGGCCGCCAGGTCGTGGGTCGTCGCGATCACCGTGCGGCCGCGTTCGGTCTCAGCGTGCAGCACGCCCATCAGGTCCTCCTGGGTCGTGACGTCGACGCCGGTGACCGGTTCATCGAGCAGATAGAGCTCGGGATCGGCTGCGATCGCGCGGGCGAGGAATGCTCGGCGGCGCTGACCGCCGGACAGCTCCCCGATCTGCGACTGCGAACGGTCGAGCATGCCCACCTGCTCGAGCGCGTCGTGAACAGCCCGGCGATCCGTGGAACCGGGCCGCCTCCAGGGGCCCAGCCGCGGATAACGGCCCATCATCGCGACGTCCCACACGCTGACCGGGAAGGACCAGTCGACAAGCTCGGCCTGGGTGACGTAGGCAACGCGCCTGGCAGCCTCACCGGCGGGAAGGCCGAGGGTCTCGACGGTGCCCTGGCTCGGCGTGAGGAGCCCAGCGATCAGCTTCAGGAGGGTGCTCTTGCCACCGCCGTTCGGCCCGAAGATCGCAACCAGGGATCCCGTCGGCAGATCGAGAGTGATTCCCTCCAGCGCGACGCGCTCGCCATAGCCGGCGGTCACGTCGTGGATGCGAACAGCGAGGGTCGCGGGCTCGGGTGCGCTGCGCGGTCGCAACGTGGCGTGCTTCACCGAAGTGCGTCCACCAGCCGCTGCGTGTCCCAACGCACCACGGCTTCATAGGTCGAGACCGGCGGATCGCCGACCGAGTCGTCGTAGAGGTCCGCCACCACCCTGGTGCCGGTCTCAGCCGCCAGCTGCTCGACCAGCTTTGCCGGGAATTGGGCCTCGCTGAAGATCGCCTTCACTCCTGCCGCCCGGATCGCCTCCACCAGCGCGGCCGTATCGCCGGCGCTGGGATCCTGACCCGGCGCCCGCACGGCAACCCCCACGATCGTGATCCCGTACTCGCGCGCATAGTAGGGAAACGCGTCGTGGAACGTGACGATCTTGCGGTTGGGCTCCGGGATCGAGGCGACCTGCTCGCGGACCCAGCGGTCGAGTTCATCGAGCCGAGCCCGATAGGCAGCACCCTGGCGCTGGTACTGGTCCGAATGTGCGGCGTCGGCGGCCTGCAGCGCGACGACGATCCGATCGACGTACTGCTTGGCGTACCCCACGTCGAGCCAGAGGTGCGGGTTCTGCGTCCCCGGCTCTTCCCCCGGCAGGAGTCGCACGCCCAGGTCGACGCCGAGCTTCACCAGTGCCGTTCCTTTCTTGCTTGCGTTCGCGATCGTCTTCTCCAGCCAGTCATCGAGACCCAGCCCATTCATGACCAGCAGGTCCGCCTGGGCGACGGCACGGATATCGGCCGGCTTCGGCCCGAAGGTATGGACGTCTCCATTCTTTGGGACCAGGCTCGTGACCTCGACCAGATCCCCTCCCACGCTCGCCACCATGTCGGCGAAGACCGTGGTGGTGGTGACGACCCGAACGAGCCCGGAAGAGCTGGTCGGCGCCGGCCGGCAACCAGCGATTGCCACGACAAGCAGGAGGAGCGCGAGGCGGTCGCCTTGGCGATGAGGCATCAGGTGTCGCTGCCCGTCGGACGCGCGTTCGCCCTGCAGTCCGGACAGAGTCCGTAGACCTCCAGCCGATGGGCGTCGATACGGTAGCCCGTGGCCCGAGCGACCTGCTCCAGCCGCTCGGGAAGGCCACGGTCCTCCATCGCGAACGTCTCGGCCTTGCCGCATCTCGAGCAAATGACGTGGTGATGGTGTTCGGGCTCGCACAGGAGGTACGCATGCTCGCCCGAGGGTAGGTCGATCCGCTCGAGGAGGTTCAGCCGACCAAGGAGCTCGAGCGAGCGAAAGATCGTCGCGCGGCCGATGCCGAGGCCCCGGCTCCGAGACTCAGCCAACAGCTCCTCCGCCGTGAACTGGCCATCACGCTCCGTTAGCAGCTGAGCGACCGCACGCCGGGGACCGGTCCTGCGGAGTCCGGCACGGCTCAAGGCACGTGCCATCGTCTGGCGAGTCTGCATGGGGCCGACGCTACATCAAATGAGACCAAGTCGCAATACGGAGCGTGAAATCGAGCGTCGGAAGAGTGGACAATCTGCCCTTACAGGCCGGCGATCTGCCGCGGAGCCAGTCGCGGGCCGCGGCGTGGGACGGCGACCCCCGAGAGCTCGAGCAGCCGCTGCACCCTGGCGCGCTGGCCGCGATACGGCTCCAGCAGCTCCAGCATCCGTCGATCATCGGCCCGCGCCTCGCCGGCAAGCGCCCAGCCAACGAGATGGGGGAGGTGAAAGTCGCCGACGCTGATCGCGTCGGGGTCACCGTCCGCCACGCGAAGCACTTCGGCGATGGTCCACGGGCCGATTCCCGGGATCGCCGCCATGAGCCGTCCAGCGTCCTTCGACTGGGCCGCCTCCAGGCGCGGGGCGAGCGCCGCGGCCCGCCGGATCACATCCGCCCGACGCCGCTCGAGGCCCAGCGGGTGGTAGGCGTGGTAGGGCAGCCCCGCCAGCGTGACCGGCTCCGGGGCAAGACGGAGGTGGGCCGGACCCGGTGCAGCCTCGCCGTAGCGGTGGATCAGCTCGCGGTACGCCCGACGCGCCTCGACGCCGGTCACCTTCTGCTCGATGATGGCGGGCAACAGCGCCTCGAAACGGCGCCGCGTACGTGGCAGGCGCACGCCAGCGAACCTTCGCGCAAGCTCGCGCACCAGGGGGTGGCGGGGCACCAGCTGCCGCGGGTCGTCCTCGAGGCCGAGAAGGGCGGGAAGCTGCGCCAGCACGTCCTCCGCGCCGGCGCCCCATGCCTCGGCCATCACCTGGCCCGCGGCGGCCGTGAGGTGCAGCGTCGCCGATCCGCGGTCGGTGCGGGTCGCATGCCAGGTCCCGTCGGCCGCGAAGCGGATGGTCGGATCGCCGCTGCCGTGCGCCAGCGGGGCGAGCGTGCGTCGCAGATCGAGGC
>JALYTG010000158.1 GCA_030854405.1 Chloroflexota bacterium
CTTTCGGTTCATGGGCGGCAGCATGGGGAGTGCGGTCGGCGAAAAGCTGGTGCGCTGCTTCGAGACCGCCCTCGTTGAGCGGATTCCCGCGATCGTGGTGACCGCGTCGGGCGGCGCCCGCATGCAGGAGGGAACGCTCTCGCTGCTGCAGCTTGCAAAGACGACCGCCCCACTACCGCGCCTGGACGCGGCGGGGATTCCCTTCATCGTGCTGCTCACCGATCCGACCACGGGCGGGGTGCTGGCGAGCTTCGCATCGCTCGGCGACGTGGTCCTGGCCGAGCCGAAAGCGCTGATCGGCTTCGCCGGCGCGCGCGTCGCATCGGGGACCACCGGCGCCGAGCTGCCCGAGGGCTTTCAACGCGCCGAGTTTCTGCTCGCCCACGGGTTCGTGGACCAGATCGTCCCCCGGAGCGAGCAACGTGCGACCCTCGCCAGGCTGCTGCGCACCCTGCCAGTCGCTCCGCCCGACGAGGCGTGGCAGGACGCCTCCGGACGTGGCTGGGGACCGATCGGCGCGCTCTCCGGCTTCGCCGAGCGGCTCGGCGGAGCGGTCAGCGAGACGATCGGCATCGACGTCGAGCCGGCCGGAGGCAACGGCGACAGGCCTGTCTCGAAGCGCCGCGAGGAGGTGCCATGACCGATCTCCTCGCGCCGGCGCCTCAGGTCGTCGAGGAGGCCTGGCGTCGCGTCCAGCTTGCCCGCCACCCACTCCGGCCTCGAACGCTCGACCTGCTGCCCCTCATTTTCCAGGATGTCACCGAGCTCCATGGCGACCGGCTCTTCGGGGACGATCCGGCGATCGTGGGGGGACCGGCTCTGCTCGATGGTCACCCGGTAATGGTGATCGGCCACCAGAAGGGGAACGACACCGAGACGAATATCGAGCGCAACTTCGGGTCGGCCCATCCGGAGGGGTTCCGCAAGGCGCAACGCCTCATGCGCCTCGCCGAGAAGCTGGGCATGCCGCTGATCACGTTCCTCGACACCGCGGGGGCCGATCCGGGCGCAGCCGCCGAGGAGCGTGGCCAGGCTGAGGCGATCGCCAGCGCGATCAAGCTGATGACTCAGCTGCAGGTCCCGATCGTGGTCGTCATCCTGGGGGAGGGAGGCTCTGGAGGGGCACTCGCCATCGGCGTCGGCGACGAAGTGCTGGCTCTCGAGAATGCGGTCTATTCCGTCATCAGCCCTGAGGGCTGCGCAGCGATCCTGTGGCGCTCCGCCGACGATGCCCGCACCGCCGCGGCGGCGATGCGGATGACCGCGCAGGATCAGCTCGAGCTCGGCGTGGTGGATCTGATCATCTCGGAGCCAGGGGAGGGCGCGCATACCGACCACGCCGCAACGGCTCGTGCGATCAAGGCTGCGGTCGTGGCCGCGATGGGCCGGATCCAGCAGCGAGGCCCGCAGGCGCTGCTCGCCTATCGGTATGCTCGTCTGCGCAGCATTGGCCGCTATCGGGAGACGGTGATGGGCCCACGCGCGCGGCCGGAGCCGCCGTCGTTGCGGAGGCGGCTCGGCCGACTGTTGCATCTGCCGGGGGTCCGCGCGCCGCGCTGGAGCGAGATCTGGCCGGGCGACGAGGAACGCGACGTGGAGGAGGGCGAATGACCGACCGCGATCGGACGCTGGAGCAGATCGAGCGGGCCGCGGCTGAGCTCGTGCCGCAGCTCAGCGAGCGGCTCGCCAGGCACGGGCTGGGGGAGATCGAGGTGCGCCGCGGCGACCTTCGCGTGCGCGTGGTCGCGTCCGCAGTTGCGAACGCATCCCCGGCGCTCGCCACACGCCCGGTGGCTGTCGCGCCCTCCGCTCCGCCGACCGACGACAGCTATGCGGTCAGCTCCCCTGCGGTCGGGTACTTCCTCTTTGCAGACGGCCTTGGGCCCGGCCTGGCAATCGAGAAGGGTGACACACTTGGCTACGTCGACGTACTCGGCGTGCGGCACGAGGTCCGGGCTCCGCGCAGCGGTACGGTGCGCAACCTGGTTGCCGAGAGCGGTGAGGCGGTCGAGTACGGCCAGGTCGTGATCGAGATCGAGCCCGTCGGGGCCGCATCGTGAGCCTGGCCCTCCTCTTCTCCCCACAGGGCTCGCAAACGGTCGGCATGGGTCACCAGCTGGCTGCCGGGTCACCTGCTGCACGCGCCATCTATGCGGCCGCCGATGCCGCGCTCGGCTGGCCGGTCTCGACCCTCTGCTGGGAAGGACCCGAGGAGCGGTTGAACGATACGCAACAGACGCAGCCCTGTCTCATCACCACGTCGCTCGCATGCGCCGCCGCGCTCGAGGAGGCGGTCGGGGAGCCGCTCGACGCCGGGTTCGTGGCCGGCCACTCGGTCGGCGAGTACGCCGCGGTCGTGGCGGCCGGTGTCCTCCGGCTGTCCGATGCCGTCCAGATGGTGGCCCTACGGGGGCGGCTGATGGCTGCCCAGTCCGGATCGGACGGGATGGCGGCGGTGATCGGCCTGGATCGCGACGCGGTGCAGGCCGCGGTCGAGGGGGTGGCCGGCCCGACCGAGCTGGTGGTCGCCAATGACAACGCACCCGGACAGGTCGTGATCTCCGGCAGCCTGGCGGCGATCGAGCGCGCGCGGCGAGTGCTGCGTGCTCGCGGAGCCAAGCGGGTGATCCGGCTCAACGTGTCCGGCGCGTTCCATTCCCCGCGTATGGCCCCGGTCGCCGATGCGCTGGCGGATGCGTTTGGCGAGCTCGATTGGCGCGACGCCGACCCGCCGCTCATGAGCAACGTGACGGCGGAACCGGTCGTCGATGGGGGTCGCATTCGCAATCTCCTGGCCGAGCAGGTTCGATCTCCGGTCGAATGGGTCGCCTCCATGCGTCGCCTGGTCGCGGAGGGGGTCGACACCTTCGTCGAATGCGGGCCGGGCAGCGCTCTCTCCGGAATGCTCAAGCGGATCGAGCCGAAGGCGCGGACGCTGGTCGTCAACGACGCGGCGACGCTCGCTTCCGCGCTCGAGGTGCTGAGTCGACGCTCGGTGGGAGTCACCGCTTAGTGTTCGCCAAGGTGCTGATCGCGAACCGAGGCGAGATCGCAGTGCGGATCCTGCGTGCCTGCCGGGACCTCGGGGTTCCCGCCGTGATCGCGTACAGCGAGGCAGATCGCGAGAGCCTGGCTGTGCGGCTGGCCGATGAAGCGATCTGCATCGGTCCGGCCGAGGCCCGACGCAGCTATCTGAACCAGCCGGCGGTCGTTAGCGCGGCGCTGATCAGCGGCTGCGATGCGGTTCACCCCGGCTACGGCTTCCTTGCGGAGGACCCCGATTTTGCCGAGGTCTGCGCGGCGCACGACCTCACCTTCGTTGGTCCGCGCGCCGAGGTGCTCGAGCGCTTCGCGAGCAAGTACGCGGTGCGGCGCATGCTGGCCGCCGACGGGCTTCCGACGGTGCCCGGCAGCCAAGGGATCGTCACCGACCTGCGCGACGCGCTGGAACAGGCCGGGAAGGCCGGCTACCCGGTGCTGCTCAAACCCTCCGCCGGCGGCGGCGGAAAGGGGATGCGCCTGGTGCGCTCGCCCCGCGAGATGGAGACCTCCCTGCCGCTCGCCCGCAGCGAGGCGCAGGCAGCCTTCGGCGATGACAGCATCTACTTCGAGAAGTGGATCGAAGAGAGCCGCCACGTCGAGGTCCAGGTGCTCGTCGATCGCCAGGGCAACGGGATTCACCTGGGGGAGCGCGATTGCAGCATCCAGCGCAGGCACCAGAAGATCATCGAAGAGGGACCCTCGCCGGCGATGGACGACGCCGCCCGCGAGCGGCTGCGCGACCTCGCGATCAGGGCGGTCGTGGCCGCGGGCTACGAGTCAGCGGGAACGCTCGAGTTCCTGATCGACCGCGAGGGAAACTTCTATTTCATCGAGATCAACTGCCGGATCCAGGTCGAGCATCCCGTCACGGAGGCGCTCACCGGTATCGACCTGATCGCACAGCAGATTCGCCTCGCGGCCGGGGAGCCGCTCACCCTTCGGCAAGCCGACGTGCAGTTCCGTGGGCATGCCATCGAGTTCCGGATCAACGCGGAGGACGCGGCGGATAACTTCAGTCCGCAGACCGGCGTGATCGACGAGCTGCTCCTGCCCGGCGGTCCGGGCGTGCGGGTCGACACCCACATCTATCCCGGCTATGAGGTCCCGCCGTTCTACGATTCGCTGCTCGCCAAGCTGATCGTATGGGGCGAGGACCGTGGCCAGGCGCTCGCTCGCTCCCGGCGCGCGCTCGCGGAGTTCGCCATCTCCGGCATCAAGACCAACCTTCCCTTCCACCAGGGAATCATCGACAACGAAGCGTTCCTCGGCGCGCAGGTCAGCACCAATCTGCTCGATCGCGTCGGCCCGGCAGCCTTCGTGGCGGGCGGAGGCTGACCGATGTCATCCGAGCCACTCGATCCCGCGCTTCCCTGGGAGGCCGCCGAGATCATGCGCGTGATCCCGCACCGGTACCCATTCCTCCTGATCGACCGGGTGGTCGCCCTGGAGCCGGGCAAGGCGGTGGTCGCGATCAAGAACGTTACGGCGAATGAGCCACAGTTCACGGGGCACTTTCCGGAGCGTCCGATCATGCCCGGCGTGCTGATGGTCGAAGCGCTGGCGCAGGCCGGTGCCGTGGCCGTGCTGAGCCTGCCCGAGTACCGCGGCAAGCTGGCGCTCTTCGCGGCCATCGATGAGTGCCGATTTCGTCGCACCGTGGTGCCGGGAGATACGTTGACGCTGAAGGTGACGCTCGAAAAGCTGCGCGGCATGTTCGGGCGAGCGCGGGCGGTTGCCGCGGTCGACGGCGAGATCGCGGTCGAGGCAACCCTCTCGTTCGTCATCCCACGCGACCAATCGATCGCAGGAGGCCGGATCGATGCGTGATGGCGAGCGACGCGTGGTGGTGACCGGCATGGGCGCCATCACGCCGCTCGGGAACGACGTCGCCAGCTTCTGGGAGGGGCTCGTGGCCGGCCGCAGCGGGATCACGCGGATCACCTCGTTCGATCCCGAACGGGTCGACAGCAAGGTCGCCGGAGAGGTGCGCGGTTTCGACGCCGACAAGCTGATGCCCCGCAAGGAGGTGCGCCGCAACGACCGCTACGTCCATTACGCGTGGGCGGCCAGCGTCGAGGCGCTGCGCGACGCCGGCATCCCGAACCCGATCGTCGACGAGTCGCTCGCGGAGCGGACGGGCGCGATCGTGGGCTCCGGGGTCGGCGGCATCAACACCATGATCCGCGACATCATCGAGGCTCACGAGCTCGGGATCGATCGCATCGGCCCGTTCCTGGTCACCTCCATGATCCCGGACATGGCGGCCGGCTTCGTGGCGATCTACGCCAACGCCCGCGGCCCGAACTACGCGACCGTGAGCGCGTGCTCGTCGAGCAACCATGCCATCGGCAGCGCGCTGAACATCATCCGGCGCGGAGACGCGGACGTGATGATCGCCGGCGGCGCGGAGGCCGGCGTCGGCGAGATCCCGGTCGGCGCTTTCGCCGCCATGCGGGCCCTGTCGACCCGCCGCAACGATGAGCCGGAGAAGGCCTCCCGCCCGTTCGATGCCGAGCGCGACGGGTTCGTGATCGCAGACGGGGCCGGCGTCCTGCTGCTCGAGGCGCTCGAACACGCCCAGGCCCGTGGTGCGCGCATCCACGGCGAGGTGGTCGGGTACGCCGCCACCGATGATGCGTCGCACGTTACCCTCCCAGCCCCCGGTGGGCGGGGCGCCGCTGCCTCGATGCGCCTGGCGCTCGCGGACGCGTCGCTCGACGTTGACCGGGTCGACTACATCAATGCCCACGGGACGAGCACCGTGCCCAACGACCGGGCTGAGACGGCCGCGATCAAGACGGTATTTGGCGAGCGGGCATACAAGATCCCGGTGAGCAGCACCAAGAGCATGACCGGCCACTTGATGGGTGCCGGCGGCGGGATCGAGG
>JALYTG010000028.1 GCA_030854405.1 Chloroflexota bacterium
GGAATGGATCACCCTCATCGTGTGGCTCGCCTACGTCGTGACCGTGCTCATGCTGTACCTGCGGCCGCTCAAGCGAATTCCCGCGGCATCCCGTCCCGAGCAGAAGCCCGTCAACGCCTGACCCGGTCACACTGGGCGCTGCGGCCGACCCATGAAGTCGAGCACCTGGCGCCAAGCATCAGCCGATGCTTCGGCGAACTCAGCCTGTTTGCGATCGAAGAAGGAATGCGGCGCGCCATCGTAGACCACCGTGGTGTGCGAGACGCCAGCCGCGTCGAGCGCGCGATCGAACTCGGCCCGAGCGTCGGGGCCAATCCCCTGGTCAGCGCCGCCGAAGATGGCGAGCACCGCGCAGCCGAAGTCCTGGGCCTTGTCTGCCGGCGCCGGCGACCCGGTGCGGTGCGACCCCGTCGGCCAGCCGTAGAAGCCGACCACGCCCGCGAGCGCGAGTCCTGCCGTCGCCTGCAGGAAGCTGACCCGGCCGCCGAAGCAGAAGCCGAGCGTGTAGACGCGTTCGGGGTTGCCTCCCGCATCGGTCCGCAGGTACGCGGCCGCGGCAGCGATATCGGCGTCGACCGATTCGGGCCTCGTCTGTCGGACGTGCTCCTCGTACGAGAAGTCGGCGCCGCGCTTTTCGGCGCCCGCCGTCCGTCCAAACAGATCGACCGCAACAGCATCGACCCCGGCCTCCGCGAAGCGAAGCGCCAGCTCCTCGTAGTACGGGTGCAGGCCGCGCACGTCGGGAATGATCACCACCCCGGCGCCTGAAGGCTGCTCGGCGCAGGAGCCGAAGGCGGCGAACTGCGTGCCGTCGGCGCTGGTCAAGGTCACGTCGCGGCTGTCGATCGCGGCGCCATGAATCGGGGGCAGCGGCGGTCGGGCGTCAGCATCGAAGCACATGTGGCACCTCCGGGCACATTCTGGCGAATCAGGTTGCTGAGCGCCGCACGCCAATCGAGAGGCGGCTCACCAGGACCGCGAGCGCCTCCGCTCCGCCGTCCCGCATGGCCGCGATCAGCGCCGACCCGACGATCACGCCGTCGGCCACGCCCGCAAGCTCGTGGACGTGCTCGGGTGCCGAGAGCCCAAAGCCGGCGGCGACCGGTAGGCGGCCGCCAGCCGCGGCGTTGATCCGCGCCAGCAGCTCAACCGCGCCAGCGGCGAGAGACTCGCGCGCTCCGGTCACGCCGTAGAGCGGCACGACGTAGAGAAAGCCGGTCGAGGCGCGGATCGCCGCCTCCAGGCGAGCCGGGGCGGTATTCGGCGCCACCAGGAAGCTCAACGCCAGGCCGTGTGAAGCCGCCGCTCGCTCGAATCGGGGCATCTCCCCGGCGGGCAGGTCCGGGACGATCAACCCATCGGCTCCCGCCTCGGCGAGACGCTGCAGCCCCACGCCATCGCCGATGGCGAGCAACGGGTTGAGGTAGGTCATGGCAAGAAGCGGCTGCTTGTGGCCGCGCGAGCGGAGAGCATCCAGCATGCGGACCGCGGAGTCGAACCCACTGCCGGCGGCTAGGGCGACCCGACCCGCCTCGGCGATCACCGGGCCGTCGGCCATCGGGTCCGAGAACGGCACGCCGATCTCCAGGATGTCCGCTCCGCATCGCAGGGCGGCGGAGCCGGCCTCGACCGCATCGGCCTCCGTTGGGAAGCCGGCCATGACGTACGCGACGAACGCCGCCCGATTGGCATCGGCCGCGGAGCTGAAGGCGGCGCGCACGCGCGTGGCGCCATCGGTCCGGGTCACGAAGCGACGGCTGCCAGCGCTGCAGGGAGCTCCCGGGCGACGATCTCGAGGTCCTTGTCGCCCCGACCAGACAGGTTGACGAGCACGGCCGCGGAGGCGGGAAGGGAAGGCAGCAGGCGCAGTACGGCGACCAGAGCGTGGGCCGACTCGAGAGCCGGCACAATCCCGCAGCTGCGGGAGAGCCAGACCGTTGCCTCCAGGGCCTCGGCATCGGTCGCTCGCAGCACCTCCAGCCGCGCCGAGGCGGCCAGCGCGGCGAGCTGGGGCCCGACGCCGGGATAGTCGAGCCCCGCCGAGACCGAGTGCGGCTCGACCACCTGGCCCGCACTCGTCTGCGTCAGCATGGTGAGGGCCCCGTGCAGCACTCCGGGCGAGCCCAGGCCGAGCGATGCCGCGTTGTCGCCGAGAGCGTCCGAACGGCCACCGGCCTCGACCCCGATCAGCCGCGCCGAGCTGTCGAGGAAGGGCCGCATGATGCCGATCGCGTTGCTGCCGCCACCCACGCACGCGATCACGGCGTCCGGCACGCGGCCGATGCGTGCCAGCATCTGGGTGCGCGACTCGCGCCCGACCACGGACTGGAGCTCGGCGACCATGTCAGGGTAGGGATGTGGGCCTGCCGCGGAGCCGAGGATGTAGAAGGTCGACTCGACGTTCGCGACCCAGTCGCGCAGCGCCTCGTTCAGGGCGTCGCGCAGCGTGCCGTTGCCGGTGGCCACCGGCCGAACCTCGGCCCCGAGCAGGTGCATGCGCTGCACGTTGGGCGCCTGGCGCTCGATATCGGTCGTCCCCATGTACACCACGCATTCCATGCCGAGAAGCGCGCAGGCGGTTGCGGCGGCGACGCCGTGCTGGCCGGCGCCGGTCTCGGCGATGACCCGCGGCTTGCCCATCCGCTTCGCCAGCAGCGCCTGCCCAATCGCGTTGTTGATCTTGTGCGCGCCGGTGTGCGCCAGGTCCTCGCGCTTAAGGAAGATCCTTTGACCGATGCCGCCCCGTTCGGCCAGCGCCTGGGCCGGGATCTCGAAGATCGGTGTTGGTCGACCGATGAAGTCGCGATGCAGCCGGCGCAGCTCGCTGCCGTATGCCTTGTCGCGACGCGCCAGCGTCCAGGCCGAGGTCAGCTCATCGAGAGCCGGGATGAGCGTTTCTGGTACGTACCGGCCACCGAAGCGGCCAAACCGACCACGTCCGTCGACGTGGTCGGCGCCGGTTGGGTCGCGGCGCGCATTGCGTACGAAGGCGCGGATGCGCTGCGTATCTGACTGGCCGTTGCGCTCGAGGCCGCTGCTCGCGTCGACGTAGGCAGGGCGAGCGATCCTGACCGCGTTGGTCACGGTCGCCGAGGTCAGGCCTCCGGCGATCCCGACCGGCAGGATGCGATTGAGACGCCGCGCCATCGAGAGCGGAGCGGCGCGGCCACTGCCGCCGCCGTCGGCTGCCGACGCGCCCTCGAGCAGCACGCGGCTCGCTCCGGCGGCGTACCAGGCTTCGGCGCTTGTCACGGCCTCGCGGACCCCGCCCGTGGCGTGGATGACCCCGATCCTCTCCGCTCGGGCGTTCATCTCCGCCAGCCAGGCGGGCGGCTGGTCGAAGCCGGAGATCTGGACGTTGGAGATGCCGCTCCTCGCGATCGCGTCGTCGACCTCGCCCCGGGTGGGGCGGCGAAAAACGAGGACCGGCTCTGGGCCGCCGTTGAGGTCGCCTGCCAGCTCGCCGGCCCGCTCCGGCGTGATCGCGCGCCGAGCACCGGAGGCGACCACGAAGCCGGCCATGTCGGCGCCGGCCGCCACAGCCGCTCGGACGGCGGTCTCCGACCGCATGCCGCACACCTTCACCGCGGCGCGTGCGGGGGCATTCGGAACGGACGCGGCGCCGATCCGCAGAGAGGTCGTGGTGAGCTTCCTCGTCGCGGCCGTTGGATCGGCGCTGCGCAGCAGGCTCGTGCCCACCAGTGCTCCGCGCGCGCCTGCGGCACCAACCCGTCGCAAGTCCTCACCTGTGGCCAGGCCGCTCTCGGCAATCAGCGTGGTGCCGCTCTCACGGGCCCGCTCGAGGAGGCGCAACCCCCGATCCAGGTCCACCTCGAGGGTCGCCAGGTCCCGCGCGTTGACGCCGATGAGTGTCGCATCGGCGGCCAGGGCGCGCTGCAGATCGGCATCGTCGTGGACCTCGACCAGGGCATCGAGCCCGGCTTCAGAGGCCGTCGCGAGCAGGCGCGGCAACTCGTCACCGGGGAGGGCGCGAGCGATCAGCAGAACGGCATCCGCCCCGATCGCGCGCGCCTGCCAGACCTGGTAGCCGCTGACCGTGAAGTCCTTGCGAAGCACCGGCAGCCCCAGGCCGGAGACCTCGCGCAGGTCGTGGTCCGAGCCGCCGAAGCGGGTTGGCTCGGTGACGATCGAGAGAGCCGTCGCCCCGCCGGCGAGGTAGGCCTGCGACAGCGCGCGCACGTCACGAACGGCCTCGAAGGAGCCTCCTGAGGGGGACGCGCGCTTTACCTCGGCAATGAGCGCCAGGCGATCGCCGTAGCGGATCGCCGCCTCGAAGCGACGGGCGGGCGGCATGCTGGCCACCTCGCGCCGCAGCTCTCGCAGCGGGACCAGCCGCGCGTCACGCCGAGCGCGGACTCCCGACGCGGAGAGCAGCGCGTCGAGGACACTCATGCGCCGGTCCCGGCGGCCGCGGTCACCACCTCGGCAGCGCGGCCGGAGTCGATCGAGTCTGCGGCCATGGCCACGCCTTCCCGCACGTCGGCGACGCGGCCGGCGACGAAAAGCGCGGCGCCCGCGTTCAGCAGCACGACGTCACGCGCCGGCCCGGGCTCGCCGCCGAACACCGAGATGGCGATCGCCGAGTTGAGCTGGGCGTCGCCACCGGCCAGCGCGGACGCAGGCGCGCGCATCAGTCCCATCTGGGACGGATCGATCTCGATCTCGCCCACCATCCGGCCCTCGACCAGTAGCGCTCGGTTCACGCCGGCGAGCGACAGCTCGTCCAGCCCGTCGGAGGCGTGCACCACCAGGGCCCGCTCCACGTCCAGGCGCGCCAGCGCACCTGCCATCAGCGGCAGGAGCCGCTCCTCGGCGACCCCCAGCAGCTGGCGGCGAACACCGGCCGGGGAGCTGATCGGTCCGAGGAGGTTGAAGACGGTGCGGATCGGGAGCTCCCGGCGGATCGGCATGGCGTGCTTCATGGCCGGGTGGTACGAGGGCGCGAAGATGAACCCGAAGCAGATCTCGCGGATCGAGCGCGCCACCTCGACCGGGCCGGGGTCGAGCGGAATACCGAGTGCTTCCACGACGTCTGCCGAGCCACAGCGCGACGTGACCGCTCGGTTGCCGTGCTTGGCGACCGGCACCCCGGCCCCAGCCACGACGAGCGCCGCCAGCGTCGAAATGTTGAACGTGCCGCTCCCATCGGCGCCCGTGCCGCACAGGTCGACCGCGTCTGGCGGCGCCTCGACCCGCACCGCTCGTGAGCGCATGACTCGCGCGAAGGCCGCCAGCTCCTCCGGCGTCTCCCCCCTCAGACGGAGCATCCCCAGCAGTGCCGCGACCTGGGTGGGCGGGGCGGCACCTTCCATTAGCTCTTCCATGGCAGCCTCGGCCAGGGGCGCCGGCATGACCGCGCCGTTCGCCACGATCTCCACCGCGGCCGCGACCGCCGGCCGATGCTCCGCTCGGGTCTCCTTCTTGTCGGCCATGGCGCTCTCTCCCGGATACGACAACGCCTCCATCCTTGGAGGGACGGAGGCGTACTTCCGCGGTGCCACCCTGCTTCGGACCGGCTGGTCCGCACTTGGCTCGCACGGGTCTGACTGAGACCGATGCGCTGGCCGTGACTAACGGTGGCCCTCCGTCGCCGCCTAGTGCCCCAGCCGGGCTGAGGGTTCGGAGCGAGGCTCGCGGGTCCATTCACGCTGGCCCGTGCCACGCCGGCTTGCACGCTCCCGGCTCGCTGCGGTGGTCGTGGCCGGGCTACTCGTCCCGGTCGACGCGATCTGGCTTCGATTGTCGCGGCATGCTAGGCCGATGCCGCTGCCCGGTCAAGCGCCGGAGGGGGCCGGGTGTCAGGTAGACCGGTGATGCCGTCGAGGTCAGAGCCGCAGCAGTCTCGAGGAAATGACTCCGAATATCACACCGAGTCATGAGAACACGGGTTAGCCGGCCGACACCCGCCGAATCGGCCCGATTCATTCGTGCGTGTTATGAATTCGCCGGAAACCGCAGGCCCGTGGGCCGAATCGCGCGCAACGCACGACCTTGGGTAATAAATGCCTCGATCGCTTGCCGCTGCCCGGTCAAGGAGAGCCTAGCCGACGAAGCGCACGGCGATGTAGCTGCCCACCACGAGCAGCACGAGCACTCCCAGATAGACACCCAGGCGCAGCGCTCCCGCCATTGGACGCTCCAGGCGCTCGCCGCTCGGCGTGCGCCACATGCCGCCCAGGGTGGCGATCTGTGTTGGAGGCAGCAGGAACCCGATCAGCGCACCCACGATCATCCCGCCGACGTGCCCGGTCCACGAGATGCCCGAGACCGAGAAGGTGATGACCAGGTTGACGACCAGCAGCACCCCAACCTGGGAAAGGAGGGCACGCGCCTGCGGGCCGAGCAGGACCCGGTGCCGCCGTCCGACCACGAAGGCCAGCCCGAAGAGACCGAAGATCGCGCCGGAGGCGCCGGCCGCGGCCTGGTTGGGCGCAGCCAGGATGGTCAGCACGCTGCCACCAGCCGCGCAGAGCAGGTAGATGGCGAGGTACTCGACGTGCCCATACATCTGCTCGACGATCGGCCCGAAGAGGTAGAGGGCATACATGTTGAAGGCAAGGTGCAGCAGGCCCAGATGTAGGAAGGCGCTGGTCAGGATCCGATACCACTGGCCGTGAGCGACGAGCGGCGCGGCGACGGCGCCGGCCTCTACCAGGGGACCGCCGCCACCAAAGAGGCCGAGGCTCAAGCCGCCTGTCGCCGCGTCCGCCAGGAACACGATGACGTTGATGGCGACCAGCGCCCAGGTAACGATCGGCGTGTAAGTGGCATACGCGCCGCGGGCGCGGTTGAACTGCCGCCGCGCCGCGAAGTCGTGTCCGGTCTCCTTCAGAAGCCACGCGATCCGGTTGACGATCGCACCAGATTCGGCCGGCGGCGCGCGGCGCTGCGCCTCGCGGTAGGCCTCTATCGCTTCGTCCAGCTCGCCCAGGCGAACGTGCTGCTCGGCGACTGCCCGCCAACCGCTCCAGGCGCTCGATCCGCCGCTCTCCGCGGCGCGCCTCCACGCAGTCATCGCTCCGGCCTCGTCATCGGTCCGATAGAGCGCCATGCCGATCAGGAGCCACGCTTCCCCGGAGAGGTCCGGTTGGGGGTGCCCGGTCAGCTGGCCGAGGATCCGCAGCGCGCCGTCGAGGTCTCCGCCATCGAGGAGGCGCCGGCCTTCGGCCAGGCGCAGGGTGGCTTCATCGGTCATGCGCGTTGAAGGTTAGCGCAGACATGAACGACCGCCGAGAATTGGCACCTCGGCGGTCGTCCAGCCCCCCGGAAGGGACAGAGCCATTCCCGGCAGGAGCCGGAAACGAGCATGAATTGGCGGCGGGCTACTTCGCCCGGCGAAGGAACTCCAGCACGTCGTCGTAGCGGAAGCGGCGGTCTCCGCGCTTGCAGACACGGAAGAACGGGAGCTCGCCCCGATCCCCGAGCCGCTTCACGGTGTTGACGTGCAGGTGCAGCATCTCGGCGACCTCGGCCGCGGTGAGCAGCTTACCGACCTCGTTCATAATCATCGGTGTTCGAAGAGTCCTCTAACCAGCAGCGATACCGTTGCCAGGCGCCGCGACCGAAGATAGGTGCAGTCAGCGCGGCTCGTGATCGGATAGTAAGGTTGGAGTGGCCTCCGGCCC
Organism: Chloroflexota bacterium; assembly: GCA_030854405.1. Next base: position 7,647 of record JALYTG010000028.1, read on the forward strand.
CACCGTACTTTCGGTCCCGGGCGGCAGTACGTTGGAGCGTCAATGCCCGTTTATGAGCGCCATCTCTTCGTCTGCACCGATGGCGAATGGTGTCCGGCGATCGACGGCGACGGAATCGGCGTGCACGCCCGCCTCAAGCAGTTGGCCAAGGCCTACGGCCTGACCGATCGCATACGCGTCAACCATGCGGGCTGCTTCTCCCAGTGCGGCCACGGACCGATGGTGGTGGTCTATCCCGATGCGGTCTGGTACGCCGCCGTGACCCCTGGCGACGCCGATGAGATCATCGAGCGCCACGTCATCGGCGGTCAGCCTGTCGAGCGGCTGATCTACGATCCGCCGGAGACCGGCCCCCACAAGCTGCCGCGGGACGAGGGCGACCGGCCGATCGGACGCCCGGGCCCGTGGCCCGCCCGGTGAGCGAGCGCCTGCCGCCCCAGGTCGAGCACCTGATCGACGAGCGGGCGGCGGCACGGGCGGAGCGGGACTTCGCCACGGCGGACGCGCTGCGGGAGCGAATCCGGGCAATGGGCTGGGAGGTGGTCGACCTGCCGAACGGTTCGACCGCGCGTGCATCCCTCCCCCCGGCTGCAAGCGGCCCCGACTACGCACGACCCCAGGATCTCGAGAGCCTGCTCGACCAGCCGGCGACGCTTGCGGCGTCGGTGCAGCTGCTGGCGGAGCAGCATGGCAAGGATCTCGAGCGCTTTCTGCGCGGACTCGCCGCCCACCCGCCCGGCGTGGTCTGGGAGCTGGTCGTTGTCGCGAACTCGCCGACCTTCGGCATCTCGCAGCTCCTGGCCGGACTGTCCCTGCCGGTCGAGCCGACCGTTCTCGCCAGCGCTGAGCGCCTCGGCTGGGCGGATGCCCGCAACCTCGGCCTGCGGCGGAGCCGCGGCGAGGTGACGGTGCTGGTCGACACCTCGGTCGAGCCGGTCGGAGATTTCGTGTCTCCTCTGTTGGCCGCCTTCGACGACCCGTCCGTAGGCATCGCCGGGGCCTGGGGCGTGGTGAGCTCCACCGGCCGAGCCTTCGAGGAGGCTCCGCCGGGCGAGGTCGACGCGGTCGAGGGCTACTGCCTGGCGGTCCGCCGTGAGGTCATGCGCGAGACCGGCCTCTTCGACCATCACTTCCGCTTCTACCGCAATGCCGACCTCGACTTCAGCTTCCAGGCGCGAGCGGCGGGCTGGCGAGCGGTCGCCGTGCCCGCCTTACCGTTGCGGCGCCACGAGCACCGCGGCTACGCCGCGCTGCCTCCGGCAGAGCGCGAGCGCCTCTCGAAGCGCAACTTCTACCGCTTCCTCAAGCATTGGGGCGACCGCCGCGACCTGCTGCTGCATCCCGAGCGCTGAGGCGTGCCGCCGTACCGAGTGCACGTCCACCCCGCGCTCCGCCTGTTTGGGCGGGTCCTGATCACGAACTGGCTGGCGATCACCATGGGCCGCCACATCTGGGCCTGGCGTGCACTGACCGATGCCGAGCTAGCCCACGAGCTGGCGCACGTCCCCAGTGGGTGCGCGACGGCATCGCCTTCCCGATCGTCTACGCGCTCGCCTCTCTGCGCGCATGGCAGGCTGGCAAGCGCTGGTACGAGGACAACCGCTTCGAGGTCGAGGCCCGGATGGCGGCCGAGCGCCCGCGCTGATGGGCCGCCCGCCCTAGCGATGACCCTCGAGACAGGTGCAACCCTCCGGACCCACGATGGCGGCGTGCTGCGTGTCAGGCGGTAGCACGAACCCTTCCCCCGGATGGAGCTCGACCGTCTCGTCGGCCTCGCCGACCCTGAAGGTGATCGACCCTGCGGCACACATGAGCAGCTTGGTGTAGGCATGGCTGTGAGCCGCATAGCGGTCTCCGGGGCCGTTCGACCAGCTGGACGGTTTGACCCCGGCTGCCCGCAGCCGCTCAGCCACCGCGCCCGGACTGGCTTCGATCGGCGCCTGCAACATCAATGGCTGGAGGCCCGCCGGGAGCGCAGGCTGGCTCACCGCGTCACGGCGGTTGCGTCCGACGTGAGGCGCGACGCCGCGTAGACCGGGATCACGGAGAGGATGATCGCGATCACCGCCACCACGTTCACGATCGGCGCCTGGTTGGCCAGCCGATAATTCTCGAAGATCCAGATCGGAAGGGTCTTCACGTCGCCACGGGTGAAGGTCGTGACGATGATCTCATCGAAGCTGAGGGCGAAGGCGAGCAGCGCGCCCGCCAGCAGGGCCGTGCGGACGACCGGGAATGTCACGTAGCGAAACGTCTGCCAGGTATCGGCTCCCAGGTCGGCCGATGCCTCCTCGATCGAGCGCGACGAGCGCCGGAACCGGGCCAGCACGTTGTTGTACACGAGCACCACACAAAACGTCGCGTGACCGACGATCACGGTCGCCAACCCGAAGCTCAGGCCGAGCGCGCCGACCGCCGAGTTGATCGCGATCCCGGTCACGATGCCGGGCAGCGCGATCGGCAGAATCACGACGAATGAGATCGCCTCCCGTCCGAAGAAGCGAAACCGATCGACCGCCAGCGCCGCCAGGCTTCCCAACATCAGCGCAGCCACTGTTGCGCCGATGCCGGCGACCAGCGAGGTCAGCAGTGCATCGCGCACGCCGGGGTTGGCGATCGCCCGCGCCCACCACTGGAGAGTGAGCCCGGGGATCGGCCAGGAGGCAACGATGTTCTGGTTGAAGGCATAGACGATGACCAGGACGAGCGGGAAGTAGATGAACAGCAGGACGGCGCCAGTCACCAGGCGCAGGCTGGCGCGGCCCATCAGAGCGCCTCGAATGCGCCGAGCCGGCGCGCCACGAGCAGGTAGACGATCATCACCAGCACCGGGACGGTGGCGAAGGCGGCCGCGAATGGCAGATCGCCCGAGCTGCCGACGTTGGCGAATATCACGTTGCCGATGAACTGGGTGCTCGAGACCAGCTGCGGCGCGATGTAGTCGCCCATGGTCAGGCTGAAGGTGAAGATGGAGCCGGCGACCACCGCGGGCAGGACGAGCGGCAGGATCACCCTCCTGAAGGTCGACATCGGCCGCGCGCCGAGGTCGGCGGAGGCCTCGATCAGCGACTGCGGAATCCGCTGTAGCCCGGCGTAGATGGGCAAGATCATGTACGGCAGCCAGAGGTAGCTGAAGACGAGCCAGGTGGCGACGTCGCCGAACCCAGGGCCCCGCATCCCGAGCGGCTCCAGCGCCCAGTTGAGAATGCCGTCCTGGGCCAGGATGATCCGCCATGCATACACCTTGACCACGTAGCTCGCCCAGAGTGGCATGAGGATCGCCACCACCAAGAGGTTGCGCGTCCGATCGCTCGCGACCCGGGCCATGAAGTACGCCACCGGGAATGCGAGCACTGCAGTGGTGACGGTCACCGCGGCCGCGATGCCGAGGGTCCGCGCGGTGATGGTGCGGTACACCTCGTTCGTGAGGAGCCGTTCGAAGTTCTGAAGGCCGATCTCGGGAATGACGCGCGACGTGAACGCGTCGATTCGGAAGAGCGCATTCGCGAACAGGATCGCGAGCGATCCGAGATAGGCGACCAGGAGCCACGCGAGCGGCACCGCCAACAGGAGGGCGAGGGCGGCGCGCGGTCGCCGGTAGAGCCCCACCGCGAGGCGACGCCGGAGCGTATCGCGAGGGCTCGCGCTGTGCGCGCTCATTCGCCGTGGATCGGAACCGGGCGAAGCTGCGCTCCGACGGTCACGGCGACCGCCGGGCGCAGAGCTCGGCCAGGCTCAACCCTTGATCTCGGTCCAGGCCTCGATCCACTTGTCGAAGCCGATGCAGACATCGCCGCGCCCGTCAAGGCACGTCTTGGTCGGCGTCGTCCAGTAGTAGACGTGCTTCCAGAAGTCGGTCTCGGCCGCTTGGAAGATTGCGCAGTGGTTCTTGTCGGCCGTCAGGTCGCACGACTTCTGGTTGGCAGGGGCCTCGCCGAACCACTCGGCGACCTGCGCGTTCACCTTCGGAGAAACGATGTCGTTGAGCCACTTGTACGCACAGTTGAGGTGCTTGGTCTTCGAGTTGATCATCCAGGTGTCAGACCAGCCGGTGGCTCCCTCCTTCGGCTCGATCGCCTTCACCGGGGCGGGCGGGGCCTGGGCCTGGAGCAGGTTGGCGATGATCTGCCACGAGGTACCAAGCACCGAGTTGCCGTTCGTGAAGGCCTCGATCTCCTTCGTGTAGTCGCTCCAGTACTCGCCGATCAAGGGCCGCTGCTTCTTCATGAGTGCGACCGAGGCATCGAACTGTGCCTGGTCCAGGGCGTACGGGTTGGTGATCTTCAGGTCGGGCCGCGTGGCCATCAGGTAGACCGCCGCGTCGGCGATGTAGATCGGCGCATCGTAGGCGGTGACCTTGCCCTTGTAAGGTGAGTTCTCGTCGAAGACCACGCCCCAGCTATCCGGGTCGGTGGTGACCTTGTCGGTCCGCCACATCAGCAGGTTCGCACCACGCCCGTGCGCTATCCCGTAGTGGACCCCATTGACCGTGTTCCACGGCTTGTCCTTGAGCGAGGGGAAGATGTCTGCGTAGTTTGGAACGAGGTCGGTGTTGACCGCCTGCACGTTGCCGCCGGCCACCAGCCGCAGGCTGGCATCGCCCGATGCGGAGATAACGTCGAACTGCGCGCCCGAACCTGAGGTGAAGAGCCGATACGCCTCGTCCGACGTGCCGAAGGTCGTGACGTCCACCTGGCAGCCGGTCGCTTTCTCGAACGGCTGCACCCAATCGACGTCCGGCTGGGTCGAGCCGTCTTCCGCGTAACCGGGCCAGGCAAGCACGGTCAGCGCGCCTTCTCCCTCGCCAACCGAAGTGGGCAGGCTCGCCGATGGGCTCGCACTGGTGCCGGTGCCTCCGCACGCGGCCAGGATCAGGGCGGTGGTGGCCAAGAGCGTAGAGATCCGTAGCTTGATCACTGAGTCCTCCGTTCCTCCATCCCCCCTCCTCAACCCCCCGCCAGGGGGAGCATGTGCTTGCGCCGCCAGATCAGCCGAACGGCTCGGCCGCCCGCGGCGTGCGCCTCCACCGAAGAGGCATCGAGGTTCTGTTGGGTGACGACCAGCTCGCCGCCGGCATCCAGCGCAACGACGTACCGCGTGTCCGCGCCGAGGTAGACGACATCGCGCACGGTACCCGATGCGGACAGCTCGTCGCCGGCGGTCTGCTCACCCTCGGCGGCGAAGCGGATCTTCTCCGGGCGCACGGTGTAGGTCCCGTCCGCTCCGCCGATCGTCCGCGCCGCCTCCCCGCTCAACAGGTTCGACGTACCGACGAAGCCTGCAACGAACGGTGTGCCCGGGCGCTCATACACCGCGGCCGGCGAGCCGACCTGCTCGATCCGCCCCGCATTGAAGACCGCGAGCCGGTCGCTCATCGTGAGCGCCTCCTCCTGGTCATGGGTGACGTAGATGAAGGTGATCCCAACCTGCTGCTGGATCGCCTTAAGCTCGATCTGCATCTCCTCGCGGAGCTTCAGGTCGAGTGCCCCAAGCGGCTCGTCGAGGAGCAGGACGCGGGGACGGTTGATGAGTGCCCGTGCAAGCGCCACGCGCTGGCGCTGACCACCCGACAGCTGGGCGGGCCGACGATCCTCGAAGGCGCTCAGGCGGACCATCCGCAGCGCCGCGCCGACGCGTTCGCGGCGCTCGGAACGTGCCACGCGCCGCACCGTGAGGGCATAGGCCACGTTTTCGCCAACGCTCATGTGCGGAAAGAGGGCGTAATCCTGGAACACGGTGTTGACGTCCCGGTCAAAGGGAGGGATGTCGGTGACGTCCCGGCCGTGCAGAAGAATCCGGCCGGCGGTTGGCCTCTCGAAGCCCGCGATCATCCGTAACGTGGTCGTCTTCCCCGATCCCGACGGCCCCAGCATGCTGAAGAACTCGCCATCGGCGATCTGGAGGTCGATTCCTGCCACGGCTTCGACCTCACCGTAGCGCTTCTGCAGCGCCTCGAGGCGGACGGCGGGTGCGGCGGCGGGCTCGTGGCGCGTCGCCGGCTCTCCCGGATGCGCGCGCTGTATTGAGGATGAGCGGAACGATTCGACTGCCACGCGCACCTCGATACCGCCGGTCGCCGTCCCGCTGGTGGATCCGGGTGGCTCGGAGACGGGCGCTCGGGATTGCGGAACTCTGCGGTTTGGCTCGCTGGGATGTCAAGCCTGGCGGCCGACGGCCGCCCGCCGCACCAACTCGCGACTACCAGTAAGTGGCCGGTAAGCGCCTGGTAAGGGGCACTCGCGTCTCCTTGCGGTTCGCCGCGGGTCTCCCCATTCGGGTCGACGGGATGCGGCGCGCTCGAGGAGGTGCCCCGTGTCCCTTCATCTCCATCGCCTGAGGCTGCTCGTCGCCTCGCTTGCGGCGTTCGCCATCCAGCTCGGGCTGGTCGCAGCGGCCGCGGCCTGCAGCGGAGGCGGTTCATGGCCACACCGCTGATCGCCCGGCGGACTATCATGCTTCGGCCCGCACGACCTCGTTCTGGAGCCACCCTAGCACCCCATGACCTGGGATCGCGTCGCTGTCGTCGAAGCAAGCCTCGACGCGTACCTTGCGGGCGCCGTCGCGTCGAGTGCGCCGATCGGACGCGAGGACCCGCTGCGACCGGGCGGCGGCCTGACCGCCCGCAAGGCGGTCGAGCTGTTCGAGGACCAGGTTCTGTCCCGCCAGCTGGATGTGGCCGCGCGCGAGCTGAAGAAGACGAACCGTAGTTTCTATACGATCGGCTCGGCGGGCCACGAGCAGAACGCGGTGGCCGGCGCGCAGCTCCGGATTGACGACCCCGCGGTCCTTCATTACCGCTCGGGCGGCTTCATGATGTCTCGCGCCCGGCAGTTGGCGGGCAGCACCCCGGCCTTCGACACACTGCTCGGCATCGTTGCCTCCTCGGAGGATCCGATCGCCCAGGGTCGCCACAAGGTGTGGGGGAGTCGTGCGCTCTGGGTACCGCCCCAGACGAGCACGATCGCCAGCCATCTCCCGAAGGCGGTGGGGCTGGCGTTCAGCCTCGCGCGAGCGCGGCGCATCGGCATTGAGACAGGGCTGCCTGCGGATGCGATCGTGCTCTGCTCATTCGGCGACGCGAGCGCCAATCACGCGACGGCGCTCGCCGCCATCAACACCGCACGCTATGCCGCCCGCATCGGACTACCGATGCCGATCCTCTTCCTCTGCGAGGACAACGGGGGCGGGATCAGCGTCCCGACACCGACCGGCTGGATCGCCGAGACATTCGCCTCCCAGCCGCACCTCGGCTACGCCCGCGCCGACGGAGCGGTCGACGTGATCTGGGACTCGGTCGCCAGCGCCATTCGCACGGTGCGCGGAACGCGCCAACCCCTCTTCATGCACATGCCGACCGTCCGGCTGTGGGGCCACGCCGGCAGCGATGCGGAGCAGACCTATCGCTCGCTGGCTGAAATCGAGGAGATCGAGGCGGCCGATCCTCTGCTTGAGAA
>JALYTG010000029.1 GCA_030854405.1 Chloroflexota bacterium
CGCTGGCGCAGCCGGTCTCCGGGCTTCGTAGCTATCTTGCCGTGCGCGGCGGCTTTGACATTCCCGAGGTGCTGGGCAGCCGGTCCACGGACACGATGTCCGGGATCGGCCCCGTGCTGCTGGCCGCCGGCACCCACCTCGCCGTCGCCGAGGCGCCGCCGCACAGCATCGTCGGCATCCCGGAAGCCGCGCCGGAGCCGCTGCCCGAGGTCACCGAACTGCGCGTCGTTCCCGGTCCGCGGGAGGACTGGTTCAGCTCCGAAACCCTGGACCAGTTCTTCAGCCAGGCATGGACCGTGACCCCACGGTCCAACCGAATCGGGATGCGGCTGGACGGCGAGCGGCTCAGCCGCGCGAAGACGGGGGAGCTGGCCAGTGAGGGTACCGTCGGCGGCGCCGTGCAGATTCCGCCGGAGGGACTTCCCGTCCTGTTCCTGGCCGATCACCCGGTGACCGGCGGCTATCCGGTGATCGGCGTCGTTGTCAACGCCGACCTGGACCAGGCCGCCCAACTGGCGCCCGGCAGCCGCATTCGCTTCGTCTCCGTCCCTGAAGCGGCACCGGTCGCTTCCCGCATCGTCGAAGGGTATCTGAATGCGTAAGGTCTTGATCGCTAACCGCGGTGAAATTGCCGTGCGCATTGCCCGTGCCTGCGATGACGTCGGGCTCGAGACGGTGGCCGTATACGCGGACGTGGACGCGGACGCCGTGCACGTGTCGGCGGCCACCGAGGCCTATGGGCTGGACGGCTCCAACCCCGCACAGACCTACCTGAACAGCGAGAAGATTCTGCAGGTCGCCGCCCGCTCCGGCGCCGACGCCGTACATCCGGGGTACGGGTTCCTGTCTGAGAACGCGGAGTTCGCCCAGGCCGTGCTGGACGCCGGGCTCACCTGGATCGGACCGTCACCGGAATCCATCCGCGACCTTGGCAACAAGGTCACCGCGAGAAAGATCGCCGTCCGCGTCGGCGCCCCCCTGGCGCCCGGCAGCGACGGGCCGGTGGAATCCGCCGCAGAGGTGCGCGCGTTCGCCGACAAGCACGGCCTGCCGGTCGCCATCAAGGCTGCCTTCGGCGGAGGCGGGCGCGGGCTGAAGGTGGTGCGGGAGATGGACGCGATCGAGGAGGCCTTCGCCTCCGCGGTGCGTGAATCCAAGGCCGCCTTTGGCCGTGATGAGTGTTTTGTGGAGAAGTTCCTGGACAAGCCGCGGCATGTGGAAGCTCAGGTTCTGGCCGACCACCACGGCAATGTGATCGTGGTGGGCACGCGCGACTGCTCCCTGCAACGCCGCAATCAGAAGCTGGTGGAGGAGGCGCCGGCCCCCTTCCTCACGGATGCGCAGCGCGAGAGTATCTACAGCTCTGCCAAGGCAATCTGCCGGGACGCCCGTTACCACGGCGCGGGCACGGTGGAGTACCTGCTTACCGCGGACGGAACGGTCTCCTTCCTAGAGGTCAACACCCGCCTGCAGGTGGAGCACCCGATCACCGAGGAGACCTCCGGGATTGACCTCGTCCAGGCCCAGCTGGCCATTGCCGAGGGCAAACCGCTGCTGATGACGGCAGATCCCCAGCCGAGAGGCCACTGTTTCGAATTCCGGATCAATGCCGAAGACGTGGGCCGGGGATTCCTGCCCTCCCCAGGCACCGTCGATACCTTTGTCACGCCCACCGGCCCGGGCATCCGGGTGGATGCGGGCGTGCACGGCGGCAGCATCGTTCCGGGTCAGTTCGACTCACTCCTGGCCAAGCTGATCGTGACCGGTGGCGACCGGCAGCAGGCGCTGCGCCGAGCCCGCCGGGCGCTGCGGGAATTTGAGATCACCGGCGTGGCCACCGTGCTGCCGTTCCACCGCGCCGTGGTGGAAGAGCCTGCATTCACCGCAGCGGATTCGCTGGGCGTTTACACCACCTGGATCGAGACCGAGTTCGCGCAGAAGCTCGCCGCGGACCCGCAATTCGGCCCCGCAGCACCTGGCGTGGTGCGGCGCACCATCAACATCGAGGTGGATGGCCGAAGGATGGCACTGGGACTGCCGGCCGGGCTGCTGAACGGACTGCAGTCGGGTACGGGTGGCGCGACGTCTGGGGAACAGGCCGACGACGAGGCGCAAGATCCGTCTGAGTTGCGGTCCACTGTGGCCGGATCAGTGACGAAATGGCTTGCCGAGCCGGGAACGGAGGTGGCGGCCGGCACCCCGGTCCTCGTGCTTGAAGCGATGAAAATGGAGATGACCGTGAGCGCACACCGGGCCGGTGTGCTGGGGGAGCAGCTGGTGGCAACGGGGGAGACCGTTTCCCGCAACACCGCGCTGACGACTATCGATTGAGCACTGGCTCATAGCCCACGGCCTCATAGCGCGGACGCGCACCTCACAGCCCGCGACGGGCAGCTTCTAACGAGGCGACGAGCCAGGGATGATCGTGAGACTGTGACTCTTCAGGACGTTCTTGAGGAACTTGGCAAGCTTGCCAAGGGCGCCACGCGCGCCCAGACCGGCCTGTGGGTATCCTCAGCGTTGCGGCAGCGTATCGCCGCCGAATAGCTGGCCCCAGGTACGAAGCTGTCCGAGGAAGTGCTCTGCGACGTCCTGGGCGTCTCTCGGAACACGCTGAGAGAAGCGTTCAGCACGCTCAGTTCGGAGCACATCATCACCACCTCGCATGTTTCCGAGGCATCTCAGACCGTAGTCGAGGTCTGGCGCGGGTCAAGCTTGCTCGTCTGTTTGGTGCCCCTTCCGCGATTCGGTCGGTGCATGGGTGCCTTCGCGCGGGTGTTACTCTACGATTCCCAAATCTGATCCAATACTTGGGGGTATCGCGAGAAGAACTGGTGGAGGCCTGACGTGCGCAGAGCGATCGCGATCCTGGCGGCTGCGGTCATCGCAATCACCGGCTGCGTCCAGCAGGGGCCGGTCGGAACCGCCGCCGGCGGAAGCACGCCAGGAGGGTCGGCGGCGGCCTTTCCCAAGGAGATCGCGCTCGGGGCGGTGTATCCGCTCACCGGCTCGCAGGCGCCCACCGGGCTCGACCTCAAGAACGGGATCGATCTCGCGGTCGAGCTCATCAACAGCGGCAAGGCCGACTTCAACCTTCCGCTCGTCAGGGACGGCGGTGGGCTCAAGAACCTCGGCGGGGCGAAGCTGAAGATCGTGTATGGCGACAGCCAGGCCGATCCGCAGAAGGGCCAGTCAGAGACCGAGCGGCTCATCACCAGCGAGAAGGTCACCGCGATGCTCGGCGCGTACAACAGCGCGGTCACCGCCACCGCCTCCCAGGCGGCCGAGCGACTCGCCATCCCATTCGTGAATCCCGAGTCGAGCTCGCCGACGCTCGTGACGAGCGGCTATAAGTGGTTCTTCCGCTCGACGCCCGATGACTCGATGTTCGCGGAGAACTTCTTCCAGTTCCTGGACGACGCGGCGAAGAAATTCCCCGGGAAGGTCACGAAGAAGGTCGCGATCCTGCATACCGACGACCTCTTCGGCAGCGACGTGAACAAGTTTAGCGGCCAGTTTGCCGGGCAGTACAAGTACGAGGTTGTCACCGACGCTGCATACAAGGCGGACACGCCGGACCTGGGGAGCGAGATCCAGCGACTCAAGGCGTCGGGGGCGAGCATCCTCATCGAGGCGAGCTACCTGCCGGACGCGACCCTCGCGATTAAGGGGCTGAAGCAGCAGGACGTGAACTTCCAGGGCATCCTCGGCATGGACGCCGGCTTCGTCGACACGAAGTTCATCCCGAACGTCGGCAAGGACACAGAGGGCCTCATCTCGCGCGAGGTCTGGGCCAAGGACTTGAGCGCGAAGAAACCCTTGGTGAAGCAGGTGAACGACCTGTTCAAGTCCAAGTACGGCACCGACATGAATGGCAGCTCGGCCCGGGCGTTCACTGGCGTCTTCGTCCTCGCCGACGCGATCAACCGCGCGGCCTCGCTGGAGCCGGCGAAGATCCAAGCCGCGCTGCGGAAGACCGACCTCAAGGGCGAGCAGCTCATAATGCCGTGGGATGGCGTGAGCTTCGACACGCGCGGCCAGAACACGAAGGGCCGCGGGATCATGGTCCAGATCCAGAACGGCGAGTACGTCACCGTGTGGCCGCTCGAGCTCGCGAGCAAGGACCTCATCTGGCCGCTGCCGGAGTGGTCGCAGCGCTAGACCGCGGGTAGGCTCGACCGCCATGGATATCCTCGCGCAGAGCCTGACCTCGGGCATCCTGTTCGGCCTCATCCTCGCGTTGTCGGCCACCGGCCTCACGCTCATCTGGGGCGTCATGGACATCGTGAATTTCGCGCACGGCGACTTCCTGATGCTCGGGATGTACGGCACGTTCTTCGCCTGGTCGCTCCTCGGTCTCGACCCGCTCGTGGCCCTCCCGGGTGTGGTCATCGCCCTCGCCGCGATTGGCATCGTCGTCTACGCCGCGGTCATCCGGCCGGTGCTCCGCGAGAACGTCCTGGCCCAGATCTTCGCGACGTTCGGGCTGGGGATCCTGCTCCGCGGTCTGGCGCAGTTCTTCTTCACCCCGGCCTTCCGCCAGGTCGGCGAGACCGTGTCGTCGGGCATCGTCCGCGCCGGCCCGGTGAGCGTTGGCCGCGAGCAGGTCGTCGCCGCGGCCGGCGCGATCCTGTTGAGCCTCCTGCTCTTCGCGATCCTGGACCGGACGACGCTCGGCACGGCGCTCCGCGCGACCGCGGAGGATAAGGTCGCGTCCGAGCTCATGGGCATCGACAGCACCCGGATGTTCGCGCTCGCCTGGGCCCTCGGCGCGGGGTGCGTCGGCGCGGCCGGGGCGCTCCTGGCACTCTACTTTCCGATCTTCCCGAACGTCGGCGCCACCTTCGGGCTCCTCGCCTTCGTGACCGTGGCCCTCGGTGGCTTTGGCAGCGTTACCGGCGCGGTCCTCGCCGGCGTCCTCATCGGCGTCGTGGTGAACCTCGGCGGCGTGCTTGTCGATCCCTCGTACAAGTTCGCGATCGCCTACGCCCTCTACCTTATCGTCCTGTTCGTCCGGCCGCAGGGGCTCCTCGGTCGTGCCTGACCGCGTCGCGCCCGGCTCCTCGGTCGTGCGCAGCCGCATCGCGCTCGGCGCGGTCGCGCTCGTCCTGGTCGCCTACCCGTTCGCCTTCGGCTCGTCGACCGCGATCAACATCGGCGTCCTCGTGCTCCTGTTCGCGATGCTCGGGACGGCCTGGAACCTCCTCGGCGGCTACGCCGGTCAGATCTCGTTCGGCCACGCCGTGTTCTTTGGCACCGGCGCGTACACGAGCACGCTGCTGCTGAAGCAGTTCGGCCTCTCCCCCTGGGTCGGGATGCTCGCCGGGGCCGCGCTCGCGGCGGCCGTCGCGGTCGCGGTCGGCTGGCCGACCTTCCGCCTCGCCGGCCATTACTTCGCGATCGCCACGATCGTGGTCGGCGAGATCGCGCACACCCTGGTGCGCAATGCCGACGCCATCGGCGGCGCTCGCGGGCTGTTCCTGCCGATCGTGCCGAGCACGCTGGTGAACTACGAGTTCCATGAGGGCCGCGTGCCGTACTACTTCGTCGCGCTCGGGCTCTATGCGTTCGCCCTGCTCGTTACCTTCGCCGTCGAGCGCCTCCGCATCGGTTCCTACCTCCGGGCGATCCGCGAGGACCAGGCCGCGGCGCAGAGCGTCGGCGTCTCGGTCCTCCGGTACAAGCTTGCCGCGGCCGCGCTCTCGGCGGCGCTCGCCGCACTCAGCGGCACCTTCTACGCCCAATACGTCCTGTTCATCGACGCCGACTCGGTCTTCCCGCTCTCGCTCTCGATCCTCATCGCGCTCGTGCCGATCCTCGGGGGCGCCGGGCACGCGATCGGCCCGCTCCTCGGTGCGGCGGTGCTCATCCCGCTCTCCGAGCTCACCCGGATCACCTTCGGCGGGACCGGCCAGGGGCTCGATCTCGTCATCTACGGCGGCCTGATCGTGCTCATCGCCGTCCTCCAGCCCGGCGGCCTGGTGACGTTGCCGCGCCGCTGGCACTGGTCGGTGGCCGCGGTGCGGAAGCGCTTGGCGTGATGCTTCTCGAGGTGGAGGGCCTCACCAAATCCTTCGGCGGCGTCGCCGCGAACGAGGACATCTCGTTCAGCGTGGCCGAGGGCGCGATCGTCGGGCTGCTCGGGCCGAACGGCGCCGGGAAGACGACGCTGTTCAACTGCATCACCGGCTTCCTCCGGCCCGACGCGGGGCGGGTCCGCTTCGCCGGCGCCGACGTAACCGGCCGGAGTCCGAGCGAGCTCGCCCGGCGCGGCCTCGTCCGGACGTTCCAGATCATGCGGGTCTTCCCCACCCTCACCGCGCTCGAGAACGTCCAGGTCGGCGCGCTCCTGCGGTACGGCCGGGTCGCCGAGGCGCGGCGCCGCGCGCTCGACGCGCTCGACGAGCTCGGCCTCGGCCCGCGGGCGCACCTTCGGGCCCGCGACCTCACGACCGCCGAGCGCAAGCGGGTCGAGATCGCCCGGGCCCTCGCGACCGAGCCGCGGGCGATCCTGCTCGACGAGGCGATGAGCGGGCTGAACCCGAAAGAGGTCGCCGACGCCGTCGCGCTCGTGCGGCGCCTCCGCGAGCGCGGGCTAACGATCGTCCTGGTGGAACACGTCCTCGAGGTCGTCATGCCGCTCGCCGAGACGGTCATCGTGCTCCAGCAGGGACGAAAGATCGCCGAGGGGCCCCCGCAGCAGCTCGCCCGCGATCCCGCGGTCATCGCCGCCTACCTCGGCCCCCGGTTCGCACAAGGATGAGCGCGCTGCTCGAGGTGCGCGCGCTCGCCGCCGGCTACGGCGGCGTCCCGGTGCTGCACGACGTGTCGCTCACGGTGGCCGCGGAGGCGATCACCGTGGTCGTCGGCGCGAACGGCGCGGGCAAGACGACGCTGCTCCGCGCGATCTCCGGGATCGTCCAGCCGAGCACCGGGAGCGTGCAGGTGAACGGGACTGCGATCGAGCACCGTCGGGCGCACGACATCGTGCGGCTCGGCATCGCCCACGTGCCCGAGGGACGGCGTATCTTCGCCCGGCTCACCGTCGCCGAGAACCTGCGCCTCGGCGGATACATCGTGGGCGATCGCCAGACGTTCGAGCGGACGAAGGCGCGCGTCGTCGAGCTCTTCCCGATCCTCCGTGACCGCGAGACGCAGCGCGCCGGGACGCTCTCCGGTGGCGAGCAGCAGATGCTCGCGATCGGCCGCGCGCTCATGTCCGCGCCGCAGCTCCTGCTCCTCGACGAGCCGACGCTCGGGATCGCGCCGCTCCTGGTCGCGAAACTGTTCGATGCGATCAAGCGGCTCCCCGAGCTCGGGACCGCGGTGCTGCTGGTCGAGCAGAACGTGCGCGAGGCGCTCGAGATCGCGCGATCCGCGTACGTCCTGCAGACCGGCCGGGTCGTCCTCACCGGCCAGGGCCGCGAGCTGCTGGAGAGCGATCTCGTCCGCCAGGCGTACCTCGGCCTGTGAGCGAGCCCGGGGCGCCCGGCCCGTCGGTCTTCGCCGATCCCGCGGCGTTCCGGGCCGCGGTCCGGCGCGGCGAGTTCCGCGACACGACCGCCGGCCTGCTCCCCGGCTTCATCCAGGCGAACCTCATCGTCCTGCCGGCCGGCTGGGCCGAGGAATTCATCGAGTTCTGCGTCCGCAATCCGCGGCCCTGCCCGCTGCTCGACGTGACCGCCGCCGGCTCGCCCGATCCCCGCCGTATCGCGCCAGGGGCCGATCTCCGCACCGACGTGCCCGGCTACCAGGTGTTCGCGCAGGGCGCCTTCCGCGAGACGACCGATCTCCATGAGGAGTGGGACGAGGACTCCGTGGGCTTCCTGCTCGGGTGCTCGTTCACCTTCGAGCGCGCGCTACAGGCGGCCGACATCCCACTACGGCATGTCGAGCAAGGCACGACCGTGCCGATGTACCGCACCTCGCTCGCCTGCATCCCGACCGCGCGCCTCGCCGGCCCGACGGTCGTCTCGATGCGTCCGATCCCGCGGGCGCTGGTGGAACGCGCGACCGAGATCTCGGCGCGCTATCCCGGGTCGCACGGCGCGCCGGTTCATGCCGGCGACCCGTCAGCCATCGGCATCGTCGACATCGCCCATCCCGACTTCGGCGATTCGGTGGACATCGGAGCCAACGAGGTCCCAGTCTTCTGGGCCTGCGGCGTGACGCCGCAGGTCATCCTCGAAGAGAGCGGCTGTGCGGGCTTCGCCGCACACGCGCCCGGACGGATGTTCGTAGGCGACGCGCCTGAGACGATCGACGCCCTGTCGGCCCTGGCTGCTCTAGCGCACTTCGGTGCGGCCACCACTAGGACGTAAATCAGTTCGGCGTCCTGCCGGCGGATCGAGGGCAGGGACATCCCGGTCACGTTCAGCGCGAACTGCGCGAACTGCGCGAGCTGCGATCGCGCTGTGCGTCGCGACGATCGGTGACGTGGAGAGGCTGCAGCGCGCCCATCCCACCGAGTCTACGGACGTCGGAGGCTCACCGGCGATCGGCTGGCGTGTCCTAAAACGAAGACGCGGGCATTTGCCGCCCGACCCGGACGCGCGGCCCGGACAGCGGGACCCGCTCCGGCTTCCCGGGTCGTCTGGCCCAGCCCATCCCACTGCCGCGCGTCCCCGGCCATCTCGTCCGCGCCCGAGACCGGCGTCAACCTCGGATGGCACCGGCGACCATGCCCCGGATGAAGCTGCGCTGGAAGATCAGGAAGGCGACGACGATCGGCGTCGAGACGATGGTCGCGCCCGCCGCGAGGAGAGGCACATCGGCCGAGTACTGGCCGACGAAGAACGCCAGGCCCACGGGCAGTGTCCGCACCGCTTCATCGGAGACCAGGACGAGGGCCAGCAAGAACTCGTTCCAGGTCCAGGTGAAGAGCAGGACCGCGAGGGTCAGGAGGGCCGGCTGGGCCAGCGGAAGCATCACGGCCCACAGGGCTCGGAGGGGATTGGCGCCGTCCACGGCCGCCGCGTCGAGCAGCTCAGCCGGCGCGGACAGGAAGAAGGCCCGCATCCAGAACGTGCCGAAGGCGACGGACATCCCGATCTGGGGCAAGATCAGGGCCCAGTACGTGTTGAGTAGGCCGATGGCCCGCATGTCGTAGTAGAGCGGCACGATGACCGCCTCGAATGGCACCATCAGGCCGACCAGGAGTAGGAAGAACAGGATCCCGCTGCCACGGAATCGCCAGCGGGCGAAGCCGAACCCCGCCAGCGTGCTGAGCACGAGCGACACGACCACCACCGGCACGACGACGATGACCGAGTTGGCGAAGAACGTGCCGAAGCGACCCCGGTCCCAGGCCGCCGCGAAGTTCTCCCAGTGCCACTGCTGCGGCAGGCCGAAGAACCCGCTCAGCAGCTCCGTGTTGGTCTTGAAGCCCGTGAGCCAAATCGTCACGACCGGGAAGAGCGCCACGAGGGCCAGGAGGAGCAATGCCGCGTAGCCGGCCACCACCTGCCAGTACGGCACCCGCTGAGCATGGTCGCCGAAGCGGACTCCAACCCTCGCGAAGCGTCCGCCGCTCACGGCTCGGCCCCGCTCCGCTCACGCAGGCGCACGACCAGGACGGAGATGACCAGGATGATCATCGTAAGTACGACCGCCATCGCCGCCGCGTAGCCCAACTCGTTGCGCTGGAAGGCACTCTTGTAGATGAAGAACGAAAGGACGCTCGTCTGGCTGCCCGGACCGCCCTTGGTCAGCACGAAGACGAGGTCGAAGATCCGGAAGCTCGCGATGAGGGTGAAGACCAGGGCCACGGTGATTTCATTGCGCAGCGCCGGCATGGTGATGTTGCGGAACTGGCGCCACGACGACGCGCCGTCGAGCCGAGCCGCCTCGTAGAGGGTCTCGTCGATCTTCTGGACCCCGGCGATCATCAGCACCGTCACGAATCCGAACTCGAACCAGGTCCCGATGACCCCGACCGCCGGCAGGGCGAAGTCGAAGTCGCCCAACCATGGTCGGGCCCAGTCGCCGAGCCCGATCGTCGCCAGGAACTGGTTGACCGGGCCGAAGGCCGGCGAGTAGATCCAGCGCCAGACCACACCCACGACGACTAGGCTCAGGACCTGGGGCAGGAAGACCGCGGTGCGGAAGAACCACGCCCCGGGGAGGCCGGAGCGGGCGATCAGCGAGGCCACCAGGAGCCCGATGCCGATGGGGATCAGGCAGAACCAGACCGACAAGGCCAGGTTGTGGCCCAGGCTCTGCAGGAAGACCGGGTCACCCAGCGCCCGCAGGTAGTTGTCGAGGCCGACCAGGACCGGCGCCGTCAGGCCGTCCCAGCGGAAGAAGCTGTAGCGGAAGGTGTCGAGGACCGGCAGGAAGACGAAGGCGACGTAGACCACCAGGGCAGGCGCGATGAAGGCATAGGGCCACCAGGCCCGTTCGCCGGGTCGTCGCATCGAGGGCCTGCCCGGGCGTTCGGCCGTCACTGGCCGCCCGGTCCCCGGGTCGCCTACTTCAGGCTCGCGATGAATGCCTGATACTCCGTGTCGATCGCCACGGTGAACTGGCCTGGAGTGATCTTCTTGGCCAGCAGGCTGCCGAGCTGGGCCTTGAAGGTGTCCCACATCGTCGGGGCCGCCCAGTCCAGATAGTGGCCGACCTCGTCCTTGGCGTTGGCATCCGCGAAGGCCGCCGCCATCGCGTTCTGGAGGGCGCCCCTGCCGACCGCGTTCGGGGCCGCGTGGCCGGGCAGGACGCCGGCCTTGGCGAGGAGCTCCATGGCGTGGTCGGAGGTCAGGTAGTCGAGGTACTCGGCCGCCAGGTCGGCGTGCGTGGAGGTCTTGCGGATGGCCCACGGCAGGCCGACGCCGCCGATGGTCAGGTCCGGCCCGCCGGCGGTCTGGGGCGGCGTCCGGAAGAAGCCGAACTTCTCACCCGCCGCGCCGACGAGGTCGCCGCCGATCCACGAGCCGCTCCAGAAAAACACGCCCTTGCCGCTGGCGAAGAGCTTCCAGGAGTCGTCGTAGCCCATGCCGGCATAGTCCTTCGTGAAGTAGCCCTTGTCGCTGAACTCGACGATCGTGGCCGCGGCCGCCTTGGCCTGGTCGGTGCCGAACGTCTGGCCGCTGCGGCCGAAAATCCACTCGTCGAGCCAGGCGCGGCCGGCCAGGGTCTCCAGGATCGAGGCGTAAATCTGGAGGGCGTCGCCATCGATCGCGCCAAAGGTGACCGGGACGTCACCCTTGGCCTTGATCGTCGCAAAGTCCTTCTCCAAGTCGGCGAAGGTCGCCGGCACGGTGAGGCCGTACTGGGCGAACTTGGCCTTGTTGTAGAAGAGGCCGACGATCTCGCCGGTCATGCTAACGCCGTACAGCGAGCCGGTCCCGAACTGCTTCCCGTCGTTACTGAAGCTGTTGCGGGCGAGGACCGACGGACCCCAGCGCTTGTCCCAGCCGTACTTCTTCGCGTAGTCCGTCAACGGCAGGAGGAGGCCAGCCTGGACAGCCGCCCCCATGTCGGGCCGGCCCTGGTTGACCTGGGCCACGTCCGGGCCGTTGGGATCCTTGAGGGCCAGCTTCACCGTAGCCTTGAGGTCGTCGAAGCTCTTCGACTGGCGGTCGATCGTGACACCCGGGTGGGCGGCCTCGAACTGCTTGTTCAGCTGGTCGATGACGGGGCTGTTGGCGTTGCGGACCTCCTGGTCCCAGACGACCAGGGTACCCTTCTCCGGCGCGCCGCTGGTGGACGGTGCTGCACTCGAGCTCGGCGTGGCCGAGCTGCCGAAGCCGCAGGCCGAGACGGCCAGGACCGTGGTGGCGACGAGGGCGACGAGGCGCCCGGTGGGCGCCCGTCTGGTGAGATCCATGACCCTCTTCTGTCCGTGCGCGCGGGCGGAGGATAGCGCTCTTGGGCCGACCCGGTCAAGAAGCACAACGATTATCTGACCGTGACGGACTACCGTGATGCTGGGCTCAACCATGACGTTTTCGTGGGCGCCGGCCTCGCTGGGCTCGCAGACGAACCAGTCGAAGCCATTTGGGAGCGGAGCGGCATGAAGCGGTCGTAGCCGCCCTGTCCCAGGCCGACCGACCCATCGTTCCGATCGCCAGCGCGATTTGAGCGCGGGCGCAGGGAGCTCGCCCTCGATGTTGCGGACGGACGGATCGGGGGGCGTGACTTCCTCGGCGCGATGCGGCGGCTCGGGGACGAGGAGGCTACCGGAGTCGAACCCCGATCCCGCGGAGACGTCGAGGCCTCCCGGGCCATCGACTACATCCGTAACTTCGCTTCAGCCTGGGCGAAGGCGAAGTCGCCCACGAGGGCAACGCTAATGATGGGGACGCAGGAACTCGTACCGCTCGTCGCCCGGGGCGTGCGCGCGGACCCAGGTCGCGATCTCGCTCCAGGTCGGGGCCGAGAGCGAGCCGCCCAGGTGCCGGACCGACAGCCCGGCACACAGGTTGGCGAAGCGAAGGGTCTCGGCCAGCGGCCAGTCGCCGAGCGCCGCATAGGTGAACGCGGCATCGAAGACATCGCCGGCACCGGTGGGATCGACGGCCTCCACTTGGAGGGCCGGCTCCCGGATGAGCTGGTCGCTCCCGGCCCGGCATGCGATCGCACCATCTGGGCCGCACTTGACGACGGCCGACCCGACGCGCCTGGCCAGCGCCCGGCAGGCCGCCTCCGGCGAGCCGGTCCGGGTGTAGGCCATCGCCTCCCCGGCGTTGGGCATGAACGCTTCGCAGTGCGACAGGGCCGCGAGGTCTTCCTCGGCCCAGCGTTCGCTGCCGTCCCAGCCTACGTCGGCGAAGATGCGCATCCCGCGACGCGCGGCCCGTTCGACCCAGGCGATGTCGTGGCCGCCCAGGAACGCGAAGAGCGAACGAGCCGGGCGCGGATCGTCGAGGAACCCGAGCAGCGTGGCCGGCTGCGGCTCCTCGTAGGTGACCATGCTCCGGTCGGCCTCGTAGGCCAGCGAGACGGTCAGCGGCGTCCGCCAGCCCGGGAAGCGGACCGAGCCGGCCAGGTCGATGTCCTCCTGCTCGGCCAGCGTCCGCCACAGGTAGTCGCCGTAGATGTCGGTCGCGAAGGCGGCATCCAGCCGAACACGCAGACCCAGGCGCCGCAGGGCGACGGCGACGTTGGCCGCCCCACCAGGAGAGGATCCCAGGCTCTCCGTCCGGATCTCCCGCCCCGGGCCCGGCCGGGAGGGCAGGCCGGAGAAGATGAGGTCGAAGAACACGGTCCCGCTCAGCAGGACGTCTGCGACATTCGGGGTCCCGGATGGCCGGCGCGGCGCGGCACTCATGGCCGGAAGTCCCGCAGCTCCGGCTGGCGGGCGGCGTAGGCGTCGAAGATGCGGCGGGCGACGTTGACCGAGGGCACCAGCGGGTGGAGGGCGATGGCCTTGACCGCGAGCTGCCGCGAACGCTCCAAGGAGGCCCGGATCGTCATCCGTTCGACCTCCTTCACCGAGTCGATCAGGGCCCGCGCGTGGCCCGGCACCTGCCCGACCGCCACTGGGACCGCGCCGGCGCGATCGACCCGGCACGGCACCTCGACCACGGCCGACGCGTCCAGGAAGGGAAGTGCGTTCCGGTTGGTGGTGTCGAGGATCAGCATCCGGCCCTGGTCGTTCGCGATCGCCTCGACAACGGCCATTGCCTGGCCCTCGTAGCCGCCCAGGTCCTCGCCCTCGTGCGCCGCCGCACCGAGTCCGGCTGCGGCCCGGGCCTCGGCGAAGTAGCTGTCCTCGCGTTCCCGGCGGGTTGCCCGCCAGGCTCGCAGGGCGTCTTCCGGGCTGGCGGCTTCGGCTGCGTAGAAGGTGCGCTGCTGCCGCAGCAGGAAGGCAGCTCGTGACTCCAGCCCGGAGCGGAGCGCGGCCACCGTGTCGGAGGCGAAGTAGTAGAAGTAGAGGTACTCGTTGGGGATCATCCCCAGCGAGCGGAGCCACTCGCCGCCGAACAGCTCGCCCTCCTCGAACGTGGCCAGGCGCTGGTCGTCGGCGAGGAGGCCCGGCAGCAGGTCGCGGTCCCCGTCGTAGGCGGCCCGCAGCCAGCCGAGGTGGTTGAGCCCGAAGTAGTCGAACGAGAGCTCGTCGGGCGATCGGCCCAAGGCTCCCGCCACCCGCCGGCAGAGGCCCATGGCCGAGTCGCAGATCCCGATGGCGCGTCCGCCCAGCACCTCCTGGAGGGCCTCGGTCACGAGGCCGGCTGGGTTGGTGAAGTTGATGAACCAGGCCTCGGGGGCGCGGCGGGCGACCGCCCGGGCGAGGTCCATCATGACCGGCACGGTCCGCAGGGCAAAGGAGAGGCCACCGGGCCCTGTCGTCTCCTGGCCGACGACGCCCTCCTGGAGTGGCACGGACTCGTCGATGACGCGGCCCTCCAGCTGCCCGACCCGGATCGCGCAGAAGACGAAGTCGGCGCCGTCGAGCGCGGCATCGAGGTCGAGCGTCGGTCGGATGGGTAGGCGCTGTCCGCGCTCGCGTTCCAACCCTTCCAGCACCGGCGCGATCCGGCGCAGCCGCCGTTCGTCGACGTCGTAGAGGGTGACCTCGTCGAAGGTCAGGCGATCCGAGCGAGCCAGCAGCGCGCCGTAGACCCTCGGCACGCGGAACCCGCCGCCGCCCAGGACCGCGATCTTCATGCCCGCACCACCTCCACGCCGGCCTCGATCAGATCCGCGGGGGCGACCTCGTCCGGCACGGGGTCGGTCACCACGGCATCCAGCTCCGCGGCGCCGCAGACCCGAACGACCCCGCTCATCGTGAACTTCCGGGCGTCGACCAGGAGCACACTCCGCTTGGTGGCCACGGCGCACCTGTAGCCCTCGTTCGAGGGTGCGTCCCGGAGTCTCCGTGGGTCAATTCGGTCCACTAGCTCGCGCTGACTTCCGGTCTTCGCGAACACGACATCCGCCAACAGGGACAGATCGTCGGGGTTATCGCAATCTTCCGCGGCCAGACCCGCGTCGTCCACGAGCCGTTCATGGGCGCGGTGCGCCAGCTCGCGGGACGGCGGGAGGTCCGTTAGTTGTTCCGACGTTGTCGAGCATGTCGATCCCATCTTCTACGGCGACCCGAAGACGACTGCGATGAAGGTAGTACTCGAAAAGCCGGCGGTGCGTGT
>JALYTG010000159.1 GCA_030854405.1 Chloroflexota bacterium
ACTGCTGGCGTATGCCAGCCTCTTTCGCGGTGCGTTCGGCAGCGTGAACGGGCTGGTGGACACGGTCGTGGCCGCCACCCCCCTGGTGCTGGCCGGACTGGCCGTCGGCATCGGCTTCAAGGCAGGACTCTTCAATATCGGCGCCCAGGGGCAATTCCTCCTGGGCGCACTTGGTGCCGCTTCCGTGGGCGCCAGCCTGGCGAGCGCGAGTCCAGTCGCGGCCATCGGCGGTGCGCTGATCGCCGCCGCGGTGGTGGGGGCCATCTGGGGGTTCATACCGGGCGCGCTGAAGGCGTGGACCGGCGCTCACGAAGTGGTCACCACGATCATGCTGAATTACATCGCCGCCGCGCTGGTTGGGTACCTGATCACGGGCCCGCTGGGCGGCCAGGGCTTCTCGTTCGCGCGGACCGGTGATCTCGGCAATGCTGAGCTGCCGATCCTCTTCGGCCGCAGCGGCCACCTGGGCGTTTTCATCGCCCTCGCCGCCGTACCCCTTGCCTGGTGGCTGTTGTGGCGTAGCACGCTCGGTTTCGAGATTCGCACGGTCGGCGCCAATCCAAGCGCAGCTCGCTATGCCGGCATGCGCCCTGGCGCGCTCATCATCCTCACTCTATCGCT
Source organism: Chloroflexota bacterium (assembly GCA_030854405.1). Next base: position 622 of record JALYTG010000159.1, read on the forward strand.
CTGTGGAGGGCTTGCCGGCCTGGCCGGCGGCGGCCAGATCCTCGGCATCAGCCACTTCATGAACGCCTCATACGGGACGTCAACGGGATTCGACGCCATCTCGGTGGCGCTCCTGGGGCGGGCGCATCCGGTGGGCATCCTGTTCTCTGCCCTGTTGTTCGGTGCGATGCGATCAGGGTCGACGCTGATGCAGATCGACACGCGCATCCCGGTCGAGATCATCGACGTCATCCAGGCCGTCATCCTCCTCTTCCTCGCCGCCGACGTGATCGTCCGGCGCGTCTTTCGCATTCGCGCGGCACGCGGCACGGTCGACGAGCTCCAGACCGTCACGCGCTCGTACGGCGAGCAGACGACGCTCTAATGGAGGCCGTGTACGGAATCCCGGTCCTTGGGATCCTCGCTCAGCTGGTCGCCTACCTGATCGACGTCATCCCCGACATCGCCCCGATCATCCTCTCGCTGGCGACCCCCATCGCCTTCGGTGCGCTGTGCGGAATCCTCAACGAGCGATCGGGAGTCGTGAATATCGGGATCGAGGGGATGATGCTCATGTCTGCGTTCGTCGGGTTCGTCGCCGGGGGATTCGCGGCTCAGGCGTTCCCCGTGGAATCGGCCGGCCTCTTCGGTGTGACCCCGGGCCTGGCGATAGGCGTCCTGGCGGCGGTGACGATCGGCGTCCTTCTATCTACGCTGCATGCGTGGCTCTCGATCAGCATCCGCGCAGACCAGATCATCAGTGGAACGATCATCAATATCGCGGCCCTGGGCATGTCCGGCTACCTGAACAGGCTGATCATCTCGCCGAATCCCCAGCTCGGCGCAGGCACGTTTCGTTCATTCAATCCTCCCCGTGAGCTGACTGATATCCCGGTGATCGGCTGGGTGATCGACATGTTCCTCAATCAGGGCCCGATCTCCGTCTCGCTGATCGTTGCGGTCGTCATCGTTCAGATCCTGCTCTTCCGCTCGCGCTGGGGTCTCCGCACGCGCGCCGTGGGCGAGCACCCGAGAGCGGCCGACACCGTTGGCATCGACGTGATCGCATTGCGATACCGCAACGTCATCGTGGGAGGCGTGTTCGCTGGCCTGGCCGGAGCGTTTCTGACGCTCGAGCAGACCAGCTCGTTCCAGAATGGGATGACAGCCGGCCGGGGATTCATCGCACTGGCGTGCGTGATCTTCGGGCGCTGGACCCCCATCGGCGCGTTTGGAGCTGCTCTCCTGTTCGCCGCAACTGATGCCCTTGGGCGAACCATCAGCCTCCAGCCTCCGACAGGAGAGCTGGCACAGCTCGGAACGATCCTCGAGGCCATCCCAAGCCAGGTGTTCGGCGCGCTGCCGTACATCGTGACGATCATCATCCTCGCCGGGGTCGTTGGCAGGAGCATTCCCCCGGCAGCGGTCGGTCAACCCTACGAGAAGGAATCGAAGGCCACCTAGGCGGTGGCGGAATCGACCGGTACCTGCCCCATCTCATGCGCGTGGGCCACAGGTGGCACCCGGATCAGATCGGGTGAGAGCCCAGCCGCCTGCAGGTCGGCGAACACCCCGCGCTGGTCATAGTCGACCGGGCGGAAGCCGATCGCGATATCGGGTTGACCGACGTACACCACCGCGTAGCGCGCGCGAGCATCGACCTCGCTCCCGCAGCCGACCGACCCGGCGGCAACGAAGTGGCTCTGGCCCACCACCCGATGGAATGCCTCGTGCGTGTGGCCGAAGCAGAAGAGATCGTCCCCCTCGTCGCTGGCAATCCGCGCCAGGTGGCGCGAAGGCCGATCGGCCCACAGGTATTCGCTCAACTTCAGCGGGCTGCCATGGAAGAGGAGGAGCGTGCGACCCTCGATGCCGAGCCGGAGGGTGGTCGGCAGATTCCGCAGCCAGCCGCGGTTCTCGTCCGTCACGCGCCGTGCGGTCCAGGCCAGGGATGCAAGACCGGCCGCCTCCGCCTCGGGCGACGGCCAGAGGCTGCCGGGCTGCTCGCGGTCCATCCCGACCGCCTCGTCCCAGTTGCCCTGGACCGTCGGGATGTCGAGGCGACGCAGCTCGTCGACGACCTCGTTGGGGTGTGGCCCACGGCCGACCACGTCGCCGGCGCAATAGACCGTATCGCAGCCGATCTTGCTCGCGTCGTCCAACACGGCGCGGAGGGCAGGCAGGTTGGCATGCAGATCGGCGATGACAGCGATGCGCATCGTCCGATTCTATGGCCGCGCAGCCGCCGGGCAATCCCCGATCCGTTTGCCCCGCAGGGTGACTTCAGGCGTCCCGCGGCCCCCCACACTCGCGCGCAGGCTATCGCGCCCCCACGGCGAGCATCGGAGCCGCGAGGACCGAGACCTTGCCGGCAACCGTCCGCGCCAGCTCACGCAGCGCCACGGCGGCCACCGAGCTCTCGCCGCCGGGATACTGCGAGGAGGTGATCGGTACGCCGGCGTCGCCGCCAGTGCGCACCCCCGGCTCGAGCGGGATTCGGCCAAGGACTTCGAGCTCGAGCTCCCGCGCGATCTTCTGCCCGCCCCCCGAGCCAAAGATATCGTGCTCGACGCTGCAGCTCGGGCAGATGAAGCCGCTCATGTTCTCGACCACGCCGAGCGTGCGCACGTTCACCTTGTCAAACATGGCGATCGCCTTGCGAGCGTCGATCAGGCTCACCTCCTGCGGAGTGGTGACCACCACGGCGCCGCTGAGCGGGATCAGCTGCGAGAGGCTGAGCGCGGCGTCACCGGTTCCCGGCGGCAGGTCGATGACCAGGTAGTCGAGCTCGCCCCAGTCGACGTCGCGCAGGAACTGCTGGATCGCGCTGTGGATGAGCGGGCCGCGCCAGATGACCGGGGCGTCGTCCTTGAGGAAATACTGGATGCTCATCATCTGCACGCCGTGGCTGACGACCGGGTTCACGCGCTGGCCAACGCCGGTAATGTGTGCGCCGCTTGTGCCCATCATCATCGGGACGTTCGGGCCGGTGATGTCGGCATCGAGCAGCCCGACGCGGGCACCATCTCGAGCCAGCGAGACCGCCAGGTTGACCGCCACCGTCGTCTTGCCCACGCCGCCCTTCCCTGAGGCGACCGCGATCGTGTTGCGCACGCCGGGGATCAGGTCGGCCGCCGGTCCGCCGAACGAGCGCTTTACGTTGCTCGCCCACTCGACCTTGACGACCGATGCCCCCAGCGCCGACAGCTCCGACCCGATCTCGTCCTCGATGGTCGCCTTGAGCGGACAGGCGGGCGTGGTCAGCTCGATGGTGAGGTTGACGGCGCTGCCGTCGATCTCCACCAGCTTCACCATTCCCAGCGACACCAGGTCGCGACCGATCTCGGGGTCCTTGACGTGCCCGAGGGCGGACATGATCTGTTCGTTCGTGAGCATTGTGGGCATGCGGGCTCGGATTTCCTTCAATGGGATGACGTTCTGCGCGATCGAGCGTAGCAGAGGTTTGGGTGTACCGCCTCAGTGGCGTCAGGGCAGCCCGTCAAACAGTGAGGCTTCGGGGCTCGGCAGCAGGCCCGCCGGGATGGCGACGTTCGAGCGCACGAGGCGATAGTGCTCGGTCGCCAGGTATCGGTCACGGGCCTCGGGGTCCCATCCGGCGAATGGTCCCTCCGAGCCGATCTGAGAGACGTGGCGTGCGATCGCGGCGAGCTTCAGGGAGGCGAAGTCCTCGAGCGCCAATGCGAGAGAGGCCTCCGCGTCGGATGACCCGTACCCATTGGTCGGGGCCTGTGCGCCCAGCGCACCGACGGCGGACTGCGGCATGACCAGGTGGTACAGCTTAGCCGCGCGCCAGGCGACCTGGTCCTCTTCGAGGTCGTCCTCGTACGCGAGGGGATGGCCGGCCAGCTCGAACGCCAGTGTCGTCGCACGCGAGACGATGGCGTGCTCCGGATCGCCGGTTACTCCGTCAGGACCGAAGGTGAGGATCACCTCGGGACGATGCATCCGGATCGGCTGCACGATTCGGCTGGTCAGCTCGTCGAAGTCGATGCTCGCGAGCTCGCCCTCGGCATAGTCCAGCATGCGCAGGACCCGTACCCCGAGGAGGGCGACCGAGCGGCGCAGCTCGTCCTCGCGGACCGTATCGAGGTTGCGCCACACCACTGGACGGTTGAATGGTCGGTTCTTGCCCCCCGGTGCCGGCGGCTTCTCGACCAACCGGGAATCGAAGTAGCCGCGCGTCGCGCAGACGACCACCACGTACGCACCGGTCGCCGCTGCCGTGGCGATCGCGCCGGCGAATCCGAACGCCTCGTCGCCCGGATGGGCGACGACGACCATCAGGCTCCGGGCCGGGTTCCGCTCGCGAATGGGCCGCCAGATTGAGGACACGGCCGGCAGTATATCGGTCTAGCCCCCGATCTCGACGGCGATCGGCGCGGCCTCGAGCGGGCGCTCGGCGAGTGCGCTTTCGACCGTCGGTGGCTTGTCGAGGAAGCTCGCCTCGTGGCCACGGCGGATCGCCTCGCGCGCCTCGTCAAGGCTGAGGATCTCGTTGCGCAGCAGCAGGTTCAGCTCATTGCGCAGGTACGAGTGCAGCATCTCGGGGCCGTCGGTGCTCACCGTGAAGGGGACCCGCTGGTCGATCAGGCCGCGGATCAGCCGGCGCATCTCGTCGAGGCCGGCGACCACCCCGGTATTGAGGTTGGAGCTCGGGCAGATCTCGAGCACGATCCCTCGCTCGCGCAGCATGGCCATCACGTTGGGGTCCTCGGCGCTCCTGATGCCATGGCCGATGCGGTCCGGCTCGAGGGCCTCGATCGCTTCCCGCACCTCGCCCGGCCCGCCGGTCTCGCCGGCGTGCACGGTGAGGCCGAGCCCGTTGCGGCGGCACTCCGCGAAGAGGTCGCGATAGTCGGCGAAGCGGAACGATGGCTCATCCGGCCCGGCGATGTCGACGGCCACCACCCCGCGGCTGCGCCAGCTGATCGCCTTGGCGGCGATGATCTCGTTGAGCTCGCGGCTGAATCCGCGGTCCAGGCAGAAGATCAGTCCAGCGCGAACCTGTGGATACTCGAGCATGGCGCGATCCATGCCACGCACCGCAGCGGCGATGATGTGGTCGAGATCCTGCTCACCGCCGCGGTTGCGCTTCATCGGGTTGAAGCGCAGCTCGAGCACGGTCACATTGTTCTTGCGGTAAGCGCCGCCGATCACCTCGTACACGCTCCGCTCGACCGCGGTCGGGCTCGACTGGATCAGCTCGGTCCAGTAGAACAG
>JALYTG010000030.1 GCA_030854405.1 Chloroflexota bacterium
CCGTCAGGCCGATCCGTTGGGCCGGCCGATGCGCGAGACCCCGCACCGCGCCGACGACCGCATCGCCGAAGCGCGGCGCCGGAGCGCGTGCCAGGCGCCGTGCCGCCGCGGCCGTGAACGCCTGGCCGGCGATGAGCGCCAGCCCCACGGCAAATCCGAACGGGACGACGCGGGCCGCGATGCGCATCCATGCGCTACCGCCGATATCGGGTGACTGCAGCTCTCCCACCGCCGCGGCGGCCACCGCCACGACCAGCGCCACGAGAGCGACCGCCCCTGGCACAGCCGCCAGGAGCTGCACGAGCCAGAGGCGGGTCACGTCCGCGAGGATGTCGGATCCGCTCCTGTCGGCCGGCCTGCCGTCGAGGAGCCGGAGCAGCGCCGCCTCGCCGAACGCCACCAGCAAGTTGGCGACGAGGGCGAGCGCCAGGAGGCCCGCGCCGAGACGGAAGGCGTTGGCCGGCCAATCGCCGCTCGTCACCAGGGCCGCTCCGAAGACCGTCAGGTCGCCCTCGCCAGGGGTTCGCGCCACCGCCAGCACGAACGGCAGCCAGCCCAGGAACGCGACCCACGCCAGTGCGGCGGGCAGCCAGAGCTCAGCGTGGTCCGCCACGACCCGCAAAGCGACGCTCGCACGGTGGAGCCAAGCTTGCATCGGTCGCTCGTCAGCCCTCGCCCGGCTCATCGGCGACTCCCAGCGCGCGGTAGCTCGCCCCGATGCCGGCGAGGTGCTGCTCGAGGTCCATGGCGCGCCGGACCTCCTCGGCGCTCAGCCAAGTCTGGCCGCCATGCAGAAGCTCATCGACGAAGGGCGTCTTGCCAGTCGACGAGCGTTTCGCAGCGTCCTGCACCAGGTGGTACGCCTCCTGGCGGTCCGCCCCCTTTGCGATCATGGCCAGCAGCAGTGCCTCCGAGTACACCATGCCATCGAGACGGGCGAGGTTCTGCGCCATGCGCTTCGCGTCGATCTCGAGGCCGTCCAGGATGTCGGCAAGCGTGCGGGTCGCGTACGCGGCGACGCCAAGCGCCCGCTCGAAGACGAAGCGCTCCGCGCTCGAATGGCTGATGTCACGCTCGTGCCAGAGCGCCATGTTCTCGAGACCAATCAGCGCATCGCCTCGCAGCAGCCTCGCCATGCCGGTCACGCGCTCCGCGAGGATCGGGTTGCGCTTGTGCGGCATGGCCGACGATCCCTGCTGACCGGACCCGAACGGTTCGAAGGCCTCCCCCACCTCGGTACGCTGCAGATGGCGGATCTCGGTGGCGATGCGTTCCAGGGTGCCGCCGAGGATCGACAACGAGGTGAGCAGCTCGGCATGTCGGTCGCGGCTCACCACCTGGGTGGGCGCCGGATCGGGGGTGAGGCCCAGCTCCGTGCAGACGAAACGCTCGACCGCTTCGCCGACATTGGCGTGCGTGCCAACCGCGCCGCTGACTTTGCCGACCGCGACCGTCTCACGGGCCATCGCGAGGCGCCGGTCATCGCGCTGGAGCTCAGCGTACCAGCCGAGCGCCTTGAAGCCGAAGGTGGTCGGCTCGGCATGGATGCCATGGGTGCGACCCACCATCGCCGTCGAGCGATGCTGGATCGCGAGCCTCCTCACGATCTCGCGCAGCCGACCAAGCTCGCCCTCCACGATCCCGGTCGCGTCCCGGAGCTGCACGGCAGTCGCGGTGTCGAGCAGGTCGGAGCTCGTCAGGCCGTAGTGGAGCCAACGCCCCTCGCTGCCGAGCCCCTCAGTCGCCGTCCGCAGGAAGGCGATCACGTCGTGCTGGCTCTCGCGCTCGATCTCACGCGCCCGCTCCGCGTCAACCGAGGTCACAAGGGCCCGGATCCGCTCCCAATCGGCATCTGGCACGATCCCCTCGTGGTTGAGCGCCTCGACCGCCAGCAGCTCGATCCGCAGCCATAGCTCGAGCTTGCGGCGCTCGCTGAAGATCTCGCGCAGCTCGGGGAGGGCGTAGCGGTCGATCACTGTCCGCTGCGCGGGTCGATCCGCAGCTCCGCCCCGGCGGCCTGCTCTTCGCGGAATTTCCTCACCCGCCCTGCCAGCGCCGCATCGCCGAGCGCCAGGATGCGGGCCGCCAGGTGAGCCGCGTTCTTCGCGCCTGCGCTGCCGATCGCGACGGATGCGACCGGCACGCCGGGCGGCATCTGGACCACGCTATAGAGGGCGTCGGCGCCCCCCAATGCTCCGCCGTCGAGGGGGACGCCGATCACCGGCCGGCCGGTCATCGATGCCAGCACGCCGGGCAGATGGGCAGCCAATCCCGCTGCGCCGATAAAGACCTGGACCCCAGCGGCCTCCGCCTCGCGGACGTAGGAGGTCAGCGCGGCCGCCTGTCGATGGGCGCTGATGACCGATGCCTCCCACAAGATCCCGTACGAATCGAGCGCATCGAAGCAGCCCTTCAGGGCCGAGAGATCGGAGCGGGAGCCGCAGATCACCGCGACGGCGGGAGAGCTCGTCATCGCTGAGTAGGATAGCCGCCACGCGCCGGCCTCCTCCACTTCGAGGTGCGGATCGTGAAGGCGCTCGAGGCCGGTGCCTAGCTCAGCTCGCGAAGCCCGATGTCCGAGCGGTACTGGCCGCCATCCAGCACGGAGTCGGCCACTCCACGGTAGGCGGCCGCCCGCGCAGCCTCCAGGTCGTTGCCGCGTCCCACGAAGGTCACGGCTCGACCGCCCGTCGTCTCGTAGCCGCCCTCGACGCGGCGCCGCGTGCCGCCGTGGAAGCAGAGGATGGACCCGTCGTCGCCTGGGCCCGAGGGCTCCGCCGCGGCGAGCGGCCTGCCCACGGCGGGGCGATCCGGATACCCCTCGCTGGCCACCACCACCCCCAGCGCGGCGCCGTCACGCGGGGCGACCGATTCCTCCATCAGCCCGCGATCACCGCTCGCCGCGCCGAGCAGTGCAACTGACAGGTCCCCGTCGAGCGTCGGCAGCAGGACCTGGGCCTCCGGATCGCCGAAGCGTGCGTTGAACTCGAGCACCATCGGGCCCGCATCGGTCAGCATCAGACCGGCGTAGAGCACGCCACGATACGGAATCCGGTCTCGCGCCATGCGCCAGGCAATCGGCTCGAAGACGGTGGCCACCGCCTCCTCCGTTTGCGCGCGGCCGAACCAGGGGACCGGGGTGTAGCCCCCCATCCCCCCGGTATTCGGCCCGATGTCGGCATCGCCCAGGCGCTTGTAGTCGCACGCCGCCCCGATGGCGACGACCGCTTCGCCGCTCAGCAGGGCGAAGACCGACACCTCACGCCCGGTCAGCCGCTCCTCGAGCACGAGCGTCGCGCCCGGGCCCACGCCTTCGAGGAGTGAGCGGATTGCCCGCTCGGCCTCGTCGTGACTGTCCGGCACGACCACCCCCTTGCCCGCCGCCAGCCAGTCGGCCTTGACGACCGGTGGCCGATCCGCGCGCCGTACGTGAGCGACCGCAGCTTCGGCGTCGGCGAACGTGGCGCTGCGGGCGGTCGGGATATCCGCGCGAGCCATCTGCTCCTTGGCGAACGCCTTCGACGACTCAAGACGCGCCGCCTCGCGGCTCGGCCCGAAGACCGGGACGCTCGCCTGCTCCAGCGCATCCGCCACCCCCGTTGCCAGGGGCGCCTCGGGCCCGATCACGACCAGTCCGTAGCGCTCGCGCGCCGCGTGACGCGCCACGGCCACCGGGTCGAGGATGTTCAGGTCGGCGATGTTGCGCCCGCAGGCCTCCGTCCCCCCGTTCCCAGGAGCGATCGACACGCGCCGCACGCCTTCGTCCCGCGCGAGTCGCCAGGCAAGCGCGTGCTCCCGCGCGCCAGAGCCGAGGATCAGGACGTCGAGCGCAGGCATCTACGGGGAGGGGGCGGGCGAGGCACCCGCCAGCTCCCCAAGGCGTTTGAGGACCGACGCGAGATCGTTGATCCTGGCCTGGTAGGTGCCGAGATTGCCCGCGGCGAGCGCCACCTGGGCCGCGTCGTACAGTCGCTGCGCCTCCGCCACCAGGCCCGAGACGTCGCCAGGCAGCTGGCCGCCCCCGCCCGTCCCCCCCTGTGGCGGCGGGATCGGCGCCTCGCCAAGGATCTGCCGCAGGCCCTGGTCAATCGTCTCCGCGAAGGCGATCCGGTTCTGGCTCGCCAGGATGACTCGCTTGAACTCGGGGAATGAGGACTCGGTCGAACGCAGGAAGATCGGCTCCACGTAGAGAATCGAGTCACCCATGGGCAGCACCAGCAGATCGCCGCGCACCACTGACGATCCGGCGCGCGACCATAGGGTGAACTGCGCGCTGACGGTCGAGTCCTGGTTGATGCGGGCCTGGATCTGCGCGGGCCCGTACGTCGTCGACCCATTCGGGAAGCGGAAGCTGATCCGCTGGCCGTAGACACCGGGGTCCATTCGGGCCGCCACCCAGCTGACCATGTTCTGCCGCGCGGCGGCGACCAGCGGCTGGATCAGCGCGAACTCGGCGGACTGCTCGCCGGGGATCTTCATGATCACGTAGTAAGGCGCGATCTGGCGCCCCTGTCCTTCGACATCGGTCTGTTGGGTCGGGAACGCCCACCGATCCTCCTGGTTGTAGAAGGTCGTCGCGCCGGCATCGGTGGCGGGGACGTGATAGAGCAGGTACGCCTCGTTCTGGGCGCTGAAGAGGTCTTCCGGATAGCGCAGGTGGGCGCGCAGGTCCTGCGGCATGGCGCTGAGCGGCTCGAACAGCGACGGAAAGATGCGCGCGTAGGCGGCGATGATCGGCTCGTTCGGGTCGACGACGTAGAAGCGGACCGAGCCGTCGTAGGCATCGACCACGACCTTCACCGAGTTGCGCACGTAGTTCGCTCCCGAGAAGCCGCCGGATGGCAGCGGCTGCGCGTTCGGGTAGCGAGAGCTGGTCGTGTACGCGTCCCACATCCAGACGAGGCGGTTGTCGGCGCTGACAAGGTACGGATCGGCGTCGTACGAGAGGAAGGGGGCGAGCTCCTGGACGCGCTCCGCGATGGTACGGCGGAACAGGATCTGGGACGAATCGGTCAGCTGGTTGCTGATCAACAGGTTGAGGTCCCCGAAGCGCAGCGCGAAGAGGAGGCGGGAGATCGGGTTGCCAATCCCTACTCCGGTCGAGCCGTTCCACGTCGTAACCGCGTTGGCGTCGCCGCTCTCGAGCGGGTAGTCGAACTCCGCGGTGCTCGTGCTGGTGACGACGTAGGTGTCGGTCGCCTCCCCGAAATAGATACGCGGCTGGCCGACCGGCAGCTGCGGCTCGGTGTTGATGCCCGAGACCAGGTAGTCCGGTTGGCCCTCCGGCGTGACCGCGTCCACTGGCACCGCCGTGATCCCATACCCGTGCGTAAAGACGAGCCGCTCATTCGTCCAGGTGCGTGCGGCGTCGGCAAGCTTCGCGACGTCGAGCTCGCGAGCGCTGAGCATGATCTGGCGCTGCTTGCCACCGATCTGGTAACGATCGATATCGACGTCGCGGAAGTCGTAGTACTGCCGCAGGATCTGCTGCTGCCCGAACGTGACGAGGAGCGGCCGATAATCCCACAGCCTGATGTTCTGCAGCGTGGGCTGGTTCTCGTCGAAGACCTTGCGGCTCAAGGGCTGCGCGCCGGTGAACGTTCTGGCCGCGACCGCGTCGAGGTCGAACGCGGCGCGTGTCGCAGCGATATGGCGTGTGATGTAGGGCCGCTCCACCGTGCGCTCGTTGGGCTCGACCTGGAAGCGCTGGACGAAGAAGGGGTATAGGCCGCCGACCAGGATCGAGAGCACGAACCAAGCGAGACCACCCAGCACCAGCAGCCATAACGTGCGGAACCAGATGTTGAGCACCAGCAGCGCCGCCGAGGCGAGGGCGACGAAGGTGAGGATCACGTAGGCCGGCAGCTGCGCATTCATGTCGGTGTAGGTGGCCGCCTGGATCGTCCCGCCGATCCCCCTAGTCGAGTACACCAGGCTCGCGATATCGAGCTGATAACCGGCTGCGATCGTCACCAGGATGAGCGCCCCGAGGATCGAAATGTGCGCCCGCACCGGAGCGCTCAGGCGGAACTGCCAGCGCATCGCCCCCGCCGCGTATGCCCCGAGCGTCAGCAGGCCGATGGCGATCAGCGAGCTCATCGCCCAGCCCTGGACGAAGCTCAGGAACGGCAGGTCGAAGACGTAGAAGCCGATGTCGCGGCCCAGCGTCGGATCCGCACGTCCCCAGCTCCCGCCGTTAACGAAGAGCAGGATCGTCTCCCAGTTGGCCGCCCAGGCGCCGCCGGATCCGAGCGCGAGCAGCAATGTCAGGCCGACCAGGGTCAGCGTGATCGCGCGCGATGCGTCGGGGATCTCGAGCCGTCCCAGACGCCGCACCGGGACCTGCGGAGCGATGCGTCGCGCGGCCACGATGCTCAGCAGCGCGAGCAAAGCGAAGATTGTGAAGCCCGCCGCGAAGAGGCCCAGCTGCGCGAAGAGACGCGTGGTGAGCACGTCGCGCCGCCCGAGCGCGCCGTACCACATCAGGTCGGTGACCAGGTTGACCAGCCCGCCCAGGAGACCGAGTGCCAGCAGAGCGGCAATCCCCAGGCCGCCAAGGATGATCCAACGGCGGTACGCTCCCCAGCCCGGGCCGCCGATCCTCGGCCCGCCGAAGGGCGGCGGCGCGCCGTTGCCCGGCGACCGGCGCCCGCGCATGTTCGGCTCATGCGGCGGGATCGGTCGCCCCTCGCGTCGGGCATCCTGTTCCATCTGCCGTCGCTGCAGGTCCTCGAGGAGTCGGTCGAACCAGCTAGACATGCAACGCCATCCTAGCGCCTGGCGGTCGTGTTCTCGAACCGGTCAGAAAAACCCTTGACGCGGGCGATCGGCTGACGATACTTAGCCCGGCGAGCCGGCCGGACGAGCCGGACGCTGTTTGGTAGATGGGAGGCGAGCAATGTCGGTTGATGCGGTCGTGCGTTCGTCACGCCTCCGGATGCGCCAGCGCTAGCAGCGGTCGAAGTCTGCTCGGCACAGCCGTCCCCCGGGGGCGGCTCTTTTGTTTCTCGCGAGAGCCGTGGGCGTGACAAAGCGTTTGCGACGTCACCACCTTCTCCCGGAGGCTTCTGCGTGAAACAACCCCGTTCGTTCCGATGCGCCCATTGCCGGCTCGACGTGCCGACCAATGCGCCCGGAACCGCCCACCGCAATCACTGTCCGGGCTGCCTGTGGAGCCGGCACGTCGACGACGAGCCAGGTGATCGAGCGGCCGACTGCGGCTCATCCATGGAACCGATCGCCATCACGGTGCGCCGCGATGGCGAGTGGGTCCTGATCCACCGTTGCGCCGGCTGTGGCGTGCTGCACAGCAACCGGACAGCTGGGGACGACAACCCGCTGCTGCTGGTGCGCCTCGCCGTCAAGCCGCTGGCGCAGCCGCCGTTCCCGCTGGATCGACTCGCCCTGATCTAAGGCGAGCCGGTCACTCCCACTCGATGGTCGCCGGTGGCTTGCTGCTGATGTCGTAGACCACGCGGTTGACGCCGGAGACCTCGTTCACGATCCGCGAGCTGATTCTTGCCAAGACCTCGTACGGAAGCCTCGCCCAGTCCGCCGTCATCCCGTCGTCGCTGGTCACCGCCCGGACCGCCACGACGTTGGCGTAGGTGCGCCCATCGCCCATCACCCCCACCGTGTCGATGGGGGTCAGGATGGCGAAGCTCTGCCACAGCTCCCGGTAGAGCCCGGCCGCCTTGATCTCGTCGATCACGATCCAGTCCGCCTCGCGCAGCGTCTCGAGGCGCGATGGAGTCACCTCGCCGATGATGCGGATGGCGAGACCGGGTCCGGGGAACGGCTGTCGCATGACCATCGCTTCCGGCAGCCCCAGCTGCTGTCCGACGCGTCGCACCTCGTCCTTGAAGAGGTGGCGCAGGGGCTCGATCAGGCTGAAGCGCAGGTCGGCCGGCAGGCCGCCGACGTTATGATGGGTCTTGATCTTGGCCGATGTCTTCGATTCCGCGGTCCTCGACTCGATCACGTCCGGGTAGAGCGTCCCCTGGGTCAGGAAGTCGATCTCCCCGAGTGAGGCAGCCTCCTCCTCGAAGACGCGGATGAACTCGTCCCCGATGATTCGGCGCTTCTCCTCCGGATCGGTCACGCCGGCCAGCCGGCGCAAGAAACGCTCGCGCGCGTCGACCATCCGCAGGCGCATGCCGATGCTCTTCTCGAATGTGGCGCGCAGGAGCTCGGATTCGCGCTTGCGCATCAGCCCGTGGTCGACGTAGATGCAGGTCAGCTGGTCCCCCACCGCGCGGTGCACGAGCGTCGCCGCCACCGCGGAGTCGACTCCGCCCGAGAGCGCGCAGATGACGTGCCCCTCCCCGACGCGGGACCTGATCTCCGCGATGGTGGTCTCGACGAAGCTCGCCGCCGTCCAGTCGCCGCGCGCGCCGGCGATGCCCAGGACGAAGTTGGCCAGGATCTGCCGGCCGGCGGGTGTGTGCACCACCTCGGGGTGGAACTGCAGCCCCATCAGCCCGTTGCCGTTCGCCATGCCGGCGACCGTCGTCGAGTCGCTGTGTGCGATCGCCCGAAAGCCGGGCGGCGGCTCGAGGATCGAGTCGCCGTGGCTCATCCAGACCGATGCGGAGCTCCCCACTCCATCCAGTAGGCGGCTCTCGCCCGCGGCGCGCACGGTCGCGGGGCCGTACTCGCGCTTGTTGGCGGGCTCGACGCGGCCGCCGAGCTCGTGGGCCATCAGCTGCATCCCGTAGCAGATGCCGAGGACCGGCAGCTCGCCTTGCCAGACGCGCGGATCGGGCCGTGGGCTGCCAGCGTCGTGGACCGATGCCGGCCCGCCGGAGAGGATGATCCCGATTGCGTTGCGCTGGGTGATCTCGCCCCAGCTCGCGTCGTGGGGGAGCAGCTCCGAGTAGACGTTCAGCTCGCGTACGCGGCGCGCGATCAGCTGCGCGTACTGGCTGCCGAAGTCGAGGACCACGATCGTCTGCGGGTGGCCGTCGCGCTCATCAGCGCGCCGCGGCGGCGGGGCCTTGAGGGCGGTCTCGAGGTAGACTTCGACCTCCGCGTCATCGGGCGCCAGCACGCGGTGCCCCGCATTCGCCGCCTCGCCGTGGACCGTGCGGCCGCGCTCCGCCGGCCGCGTTTCGTGGGTGTCGGGCTCCTGCTCCTGGCTGTCGCTCAATGCCGCTCCGTGGTGCTTCCGGGGTCGTGCTCAGTGTACCCGCGCTCGATACGGCGGCAGCGACTCAGCCCGTACTCACCCGGATGAGCGGCTCTCTTCGATCTCGCGCATTGCGCGGTCGAGCGCGACGCGGGTCGTATCCGCTGGGAAGGGCGAACGTCGCACCGCCTCGTCGACGCCGATCTGGCCGGCGACTGATGCGCGGCACAGGTCTGCCAGGGCGGCCAGTGCACCGACCTGCTGCGCGGCGAACCGTCGATCGGCGACCTCGCCGTGTCCGGGGGCGACCGCTCCCTCGACCAGGTCGAGCAGGCGCACGCCGGTCTCCGCCCAGGCCAGCGGGAACGCGTCGCCGAATGAGGGTGGCGCGCCGTTCTCGAGCAGGTCGCCGGCGAAGAGGACCCTGGCGTCGGGGACGAGGACGACGAGGTCGTTGTCCGTGTGCCCGCGCCCCAGGAAGCGCAGCTCCAGCTGCCGGTCGCCGAGGTCGAGCACGGCGGAATCAGAGAAGACCTGGTCCGGTGGCACGATCTCGACCTCGGCCAGCTCGTCCGCCAGCTCGGGAAGCCGTTCCATGACCTGTCGGCGCTTCGCCTCGCCACCCTCCCGCATGCCTGCCGCGCAGCGCACGTGACCCCAGACCGGCGCCGGCCTGAAACGGGCATTGCCGAACGTGTGGTCGAAGTGCATGTGCGTGTTGACGACGAAGGCGATCGGGAGACGAGTCAGTTCTCGCAAATCGCCGATCAGCTCGTCCGCGCGGCGATGCGACGCCCTCGTATCGATGACGACCACGCCCTCTGCCCCGATGACGACGCCGATCGTCTGGTCAAAGAGCTCGTAGCGACGCACGAAAACCCGGTCGCCGATCTCCTGCCAGGGCCGGCTGAGCTCGCGGGACGTGAGCACCCGTTTACTCATGCCATCGTTGGTCGCCGCACCTGCGGCGCGAGACCGCGCCGGGTGCCAGGCAGATTGGCGCTACGACCGAGGAATAGGAGGGAAACGCGCCAAATCGCCGCCACCCCGGTGTCTTGGCCATGCTGATTGGCCGATTGTCCGGTGAAGAGGAGTCCATCGGTCATAAGGCCAACCTGGTTGGCATCACAGCCGAACGGGGGTTTAGCAGCTCAATCCCGATCGGCGAGCTGCCAGGACTTGCCCTCGGTGGCGATCGAGGGGGCGATCACCATCTCCGTGGCGTGCATCTCGCGGATGGTGCGCGCGCCCAGCGCTGCCATCGACTGGCGCAGCGCACCGACCAGGTTCTGCGTACCGTGGCTCGTGGTGGATGGGCCGAACAGGATCTGCTCGAGCGGCAGCCGCTCCTTCAGGCGAATCCGCGTGCCGCGCGGCAGAGTCGGGGAGGGCGCTGCCATGCCCCAGTTGAAGCCAAGACCCGGCGCCTCGAGCGCTGCCGCAAACGGGGAGCCGAGCATGACCGCGTCCGCGCCTGAAGCGATCGCCTTTGCGATATCCCCCCCGGTCTTCATCCCACCGTCGGTGACGACCGGCACGTAGCGACCGGTCTCGTCCAGGTACCGATCCCGCGCGACCGCGACCTCCAGCGTGGCCGAGACCTGCGGCACGCCGATCCCCAGCACCTCGCGCGTGGTGCACGCCGCGCCGGGCCCAACGCCCACTAGGATCGCGGCCACGCCCTGGTGCATCAGCTGGAACGCCGCCTCGCCGCTCACCGTGTTGCCGACCAGGACCGGGATCTTCAGCGCACCGGTGAGATCCGAGAGCGACAGGACGCGGCCGCTGGTAGAGATGTGGCGCGCGCTGCTCACTTGCGACTGAACCAGGAAGAGGTCGGCACCCGCCTCAGCAGCAACCTCGGCGTGATGCCAGGCGCTCGCCGGGGTGGTCGCCACGGCGGCGACCCCACCGTCGGCCTTGATCCGTCCGATCAGCGCGGCGATCAGCTCGTCTCGCACCGGCCGGGCATAGGCGTCGGCCAGCACGTGTGCGGCCGCCGCCCCGGAGTCCGCGGCGGCGACCTGCTCGATGATCGAGCCCGCGTCCTCGTAGCGCGTATAGAGGCCCTCCAGGTTCACGAAGGCGAGGCCCCCGGCGCGCGTCATGCGCGCCGCGAATGAGGCATCCGCCACCGCGTCCATCGCAGCTGCCAGGAACGGGATCTCGAGGACGCGGCCGCCAATCTCGGCGGAGAGATCGACCTCGGCCGGATCCACGGTCACGGCGCCCGGGACGAGCGCCACCTCTTCGAACCCGTATGCGCGGCGCAGGCGCTGGCCGGCCGCAACCTCCCACGCGCCGTCCAGGTCGATCAATGCGTCCTCCTCACGGGTCCGGGTATGAGAACGCCCGCGGACGGCGCTCTCGGCTCGCGGGCTTCAGGTGATCGCAGGGGATGGAACGGCTCGAATGCGGTGCACAAACCTGTAACGCGTGCTTTTGGTGAGTATATCCGCTTGGGAGCGAGCCCGCGCCGGTAAGCCAACGGCGGTCGCCTGGACCAGTCCGGAACCGATCCCCAGCCGGCCGAAGGGCTCACCGCATGATCATCTGGGCTCGCTCGGGCCCGACGCTGACGTGGCTGATCGGCACGCCGGCGAGCGCCTCGAGACGCTCGACATACGCGCGCGCTGGCCCAGGGAGGGACTCCCATGAACGGCAGCCGGTCGTGTCGCTCCGCCAGCCGGGGAGCTCCTCGTAGACGGGCTCGAGGCGTTCGTAGACGACCTCCGAGGCGGGTATCGTGCGCCATTCCCGTCCGTCGGTCGGGTCGCGGTAGGCGCGGGCGATCGGGATCCGGTCGAACGCGTCGAGCACGTCCAACTTCGTCAGCGCGATCGAGCTGTAGCCTGCCAGCCGCACGCTGAAGCGCACTGCTGTCGCGTCGTACCAGCCACAGCGCCTCGGGCGTCCGGTCGAGGTGCCGTACTCCACGCCCCGCTCGCGCAACCGCTCGCCCTCCGCGTCCGACAGCTCGGTCGGCAGCGGCCCAGCGCCGACGGCGGTGGTGTACGCCTTCGCCACCCCCAGCACGCGGTCGATGGCCACCGCCGGCAGGCCGGCTCCCAGGCTCGCCCCGCCGGGGATCGGCGAGGAGCTGGTCACGTAGGGGTAGACGCCCCAGTCGATATCTCGCATCGTGCCCAGCTGGCCTTCGAGCAGAATCCTCTTGCCCTCCTGCAGCGCCTCGTCGACCAGCTGCTGGCCGTCGACCACGTGCCGCCGCAGCCGCTCGCCCGCCTCCAGGTAGGCGGCGCCGATGGCAGCGGCATCGGTCGCCTGCTCGATCGCCTCGCGCAGCTCATCGTCCGTCCCGCCCGCAGCGAAGTAGCCGGTCACCAGCCGTCGCACGCGATCCAAGGCGGCCTCCAGCCGCGAGCCGAAATGATCGGCCTCCATCAAGTCGACGACCCGAATGCCCCGTCGAGCGATCTTGTCGACGTAGGCGGGACCGATCCCGCGCGACGTCGTCCCCAGCCGCGCCGACCCGCGCTCCCGCTCCTCGAGCTGGTCGATCAGGACGTGGTATGGCATCACCAGGTGGGCACGGTCGCTGATGTACAGGTTCTCGCAGCCGATCCCGGCCGCGCCGAGCCCCTCGAGCTCCGCGACCAGCGCGGGCGGATTGATGACGACGCCGTTGCCGAGCAGATTCTTCGTCCGCGGATGGAAGATGCCCGAGGGGATCAGATGAAGCTTGAAGTGGCCCTGCGGGTTGACCACGGTGTGTCCGGCGTTGTTGCCGCCGCCATAGCGAATGACCAGGTCGGCCTCGTGCGCCAGGTAATCGACGACGCGACCCTTGCCCTCGTCGCCCCACTGGGCGCCGACGACGGCGATCACGGACATGGACGGGCGACGACCTCGAAGTGCTGCGGCTGGACTCGGGTCATCCTAGAGCACGAGCGCCGCCCCGGGCGGCGCTCGCATCGGTCGGGTGGGAGGCGCGCTACGCCTGGGCCCGGACCTTATCGAAGCAGCTGCTGCAGTAGACCGGCCGGTCGTTTCGAGGCAGGAACGGCACGAGTGCCTGGCCTCCGCATTCGGCGCAGACCGCGGCATGCATCTCGCGCTGCCCCCCGTTTCCGCCGCCGCCGCTGCTCACCCCAAGCGCTCTATTCTGCTTCGCGATCGCGCGGCAGGTCTGGCAGCGCTGGGGCTCGTTCACGAGGCCCTTGGCGGCGTAGAACTCCTGCTCGCCGGCGGAAAAGACGAAGTCCATGCCGCAGTCTCGGCAGCGGATGGTCTTGTCGCTGTACACCGTCCCTCGACCTCCCTGTCTCGCCCCGTCCGGCTCGTTGGTCTGCCGCGCCACGGGCCTGGGATCGCATGCGGCACGTGTCGCAGTCGGACGGACTCGGGGTCAGGCGCTGAGCCAGACGTTCAGCGCCCGAGTGTACACCGCACCTCAAGGCTCCCCGCCGCACCGCAGCTAGTAGGCGGGCACCTCGTTGTCGCGCGGCGCGACGGTATAGAAGCGGGTGTTCGCCTTGCGGAACTGGAGCGGGACCTCGCCAATCGGGCCGTTGCGATGCTTCGCGACCTTGGCCTTGATCAGCTCGACCTCGGCGTCGGGGTTCTGGTCCTCCGCGCGATAGAGGAAGACGACGACGTCGGAGTCCTGCTCGATCGACCCGCTCTCGCGCAGATCGGAGAGGCGGGGCTCCGCGGTGCCGCGCTGCTCGACGCCGCGCGAGAGCTGGCTGAGTGCGATGACCGGCACCTTGAGCTCGCGGGCCAGCTGCTTCAGCCCCCGGCTGATCTCGCTCACCTCCTGCACCCGGTTCGCATCCCGGCTGGGGGTGGAGGCCTGCATCAGCTGCAGGTAGTCGACGATCAAGAGGTCCAGGCCGCGCTGCTCTGCCTCGAGGCGTCGCGCCTTGGTCCGCAGCTCCATCACCGAGAGGACGGGCGAGTCGTCGATCCACATCGGCGCCCCCGCCATCTCATTCATGACCTGGGCGATCTTGGACCAGTCGGTCTCGTCCACGAAGCCGGTCTGCAGGGGGCGTGGGTTGATCCCGGACTCCGCGCTGAGGAGGCGCAGGGCGAGCTGCTCCTTGCTCATCTCGAGGCTGAAGACCCCCACCCGCTTTCGCTCACGGACTGCGGCGTGCTGCGCGATGTTGAGAGCCAGTGAGGTCTTGCCCACCGACGGGCGTGCGGCCAGGATCACGAGGTCCGACGGCTGGAAGCCACCGAGCAGCGCATCCAGCTGGCTGAGTCCGGAGGGGATGCCCAGGATCTGACCGCGATGCTCGTGGAGATATTCGAGCCGGTCGTACGCCTGGCCGAGCAGCGTCGCCAGCGACTCGAAGCCACCGATCGTTCGGTGCTGGCTGATCTCGAACAGGATCGATTCGGCGCGGTCGATGGCGACCTCCGCGTCATTCGACTCCTCGTAGCCGACCGCGGCGATCCTTCCGGCGGCCTGGATCAGGTTGCGCAGGACCGCCTTGCGCTCGACGATCCGCCCGTAGTGCTCGACGTGGACGGCGGTCGGCACCATGTTCATCAGGCTGGCCAGGTAGCCCGGGCCGCCGACAGCGTCGAGGCGCTCCCGCCGTGTGAGCTCGTCCCCAAGCGTCACCAGGTCGATCGGCTCGCGCTGGCCGTGCAGGCCGAGCATTGCCTCGTAGATGTCGCCATGAGC
>JALYTG010000160.1 GCA_030854405.1 Chloroflexota bacterium
GGCGAGGACCTCCGCGTCGAGCGCCTCGAGCAGGCGGCCCAGCAACGCCGTGCGGTCGACTTCGGCGCCCCACAGGTCCCGCAGCGAGCTCGCGCGGCTCGCAATGTCCGCAGGCATCTCGGCGCGTCGCCAGTTGACGTTGATTCCGACGCCGATGATCGCCTCCACCACGCGGTCGTCCGCCATAGCGGTCTCCAGCAGAAGGCCGGCCACCTTCGCGCCGTCGCGTGTGACGAGGTCGTTCGGCCACTTCACCTGCAGCTCGGCGTACTGAGTGCAGGCCTCCCGCACCGCGAGTGCAGTCGATGCTCCCAGCTGCCAGGCGGCTCCCGCCGGGAGGCCCAGCCGCAGCCCGGCGCTGAGCATGAGGTTCACCCCCCGCGGCGAATGCCAGCTCCGGCCGCGCCGTCCGCGGCCCGCGGTCTGCAGGTCCGCCACCACGACGATGCCGTCGTCGCCGGCGCCCAGCCGCTCACGGGCGCGATCGTTGGTCGAGCCTATGCGCTCGTGGTACTCCAGGCTGCGGCCCACCCTTCGGGCGGGATCGCCAAGGTCGACCGGGTGGAAGGCGTCCATCTTGGCGGCGAAGCATGGCACAATCCGCCGATGCCCGAACCCGCACCCGCCGCGGTCGAGACCCACGACCTGTCGAAGCACTACGGCCGGCTGGTCGCGCTCGACCGGCTCAACCTGACCGTGCGAAAGGGCGAGGTCTACGGGCTGATCGGTCCGAACGGCGCCGGCAAGACCACCTTCCTGCGGCTTGTGCTCGGACTCGCGCGACCGACCGCAGGCGGGGTGCGGATCCTCGGTGAGCACGCCGGCACGCCGGCCGGCCTGGCGCGCATCGGCTCGGTGGTGGAAACCCCCGCCTTCTATCCGTACCTTTCGGGATTCGACAATCTGCGCGTGCTGGCGGCCTACGCCGGGGTGGGGACCGACCGCATCCGTCCGGCACTCGAGCGTGTTGGGCTGGCGGAGCGCGGCAGAGACAAGGTCTCGGGCTACTCGCTCGGAATGCGGCAGCGCCTCGGCCTGGCTGGCGCCTACCTCAAGGATCCCGAGCTCTACCTGCTCGACGAGCCGACCAACGGGCTCGACCCGCATGGGATCGCCGCCATGCGCGACGTGATCCGCGAGCTCGCTCAGAGCGGCAAGACGGTGCTCCTCTCCAGCCACCTGCTGGCCGAGGTCGAGCAGGTGTGCGACCGGATCGGGATCATTCACCACGGCAAGCTCCTGCTCGAGGAGAGCGTCGGCGAGCTGCGTGGCAGCGGGCGCCTGCTCGTGCGCGCCACGCCGCTGGCGGAGGCGGCCGCCATCGCGGAGCGGCTGTCGAGCGTCGAGCGCGTCGAGCAGCATGACGGCGCGCTCCGCGTCGACATCGATCCGGCGCGCGCCGCCGAGCTGAACCGCGAGCTGGTAAACGCCGGGATCGAGGTCAGCGAGCTGCGATCGGTGGCCCGTAGCCTCGAGGAGGTCTTCCTGCAGCTCACCGGCGAGCCGGTCGCGCCGGTCGCGGCCGAGACCCAATGATCGGCGCCATCGCGGCCGAGCTGCTCAAGCTCCGCAAGTCGTGGTCGACCTGGATCCTGGGAGGCGTGCTGGTGCTGGGACTCCTGCTGCTCGGCTACCTGCTCATCTACCTCCTCGTCCAGAACCCGCCCCCCGGGGACCGTGGGGCGGAGCAGAGCATTGCCGCGCTCAAGGCCACCCTGCTGCCCGCGAACGTGGTGCCCAACGTGCTCGGCTTCCTCGCGGGGCTGGGCGGGCCGATCGCGCTCGTGATCGGCGCCCTCAACAGTGCGCGCGAATACAGCCTGCGCACGATCACCACGGTGCTCACCCAGCGACCATCCCGCCTCGGCCTGCTCGGCTCGAAGGCGGTCGCCCTCGCGATCCTGCTGGGGATCCTGGCGGCAGCCTGTTTCGCGGTGGGTATGGCAGGGAGCCTCATGGTGGCGGCGCTCGACGGGACGCCCGGCAGCCTGCCGTCGATCGTGGAGATCGGCAAGGGAGCGGCCGCGAGCTGGCTGATCCTGGGCGCCTGGGCGGCGCTCGGCTTCGGGCTCGGCATGGTCCTGCGCTCGACAGGCCTGGCGATCGGCCTGGGGCTGGTCTACGCGCTGGTGATCGAGACCATCGTCTCCGCCCTGGGCTTCGGGCTGCAGGCGTTCGAGACCGTCTCCCGCGGCCTGCTGGGACGCAACGCCTCCGCCCTGGCCGATGCGTTCGGGCAGCTCTCGATCAACGGCGGCCAGAGCGGGCCGGTCAATCCGCCGGCGACGGCCGCCCTCGTGCTGGCCGCCTACCTGATCGGCTCGCTGGTGGTCGCTGCAGTCTTCTTCCTGCGCCGGGACGTGACCTAGCGATCCCGCGCTGCCCCTGCGCTACACTCGCCGTCCGATGAGCCAGACCGTCGCCCAGCCCGTCACCGCCGAGCCGGCGACGCGCGAGCGCGTCTTCTCGGGCATTCAGCCATCGGGCGCCTCCCACCTGGGCAATTACCTCGGCGCCCAGGTGAACTACGTCGCCTTGCAGGACCACTACGAGGCGATCTACGCGATCGTTGATTACCACGCGCTGACGACGGTCCACGACGGCGCCACACTCCGCCACCTGACCCACGAGATGGTGCTCGACCTGCTCGCCGTCGGACTCGATCCGCAGAAATGCGCGCTCATCCGGCAGTCGGACATGCATGAGCACGCGGAGCTGTGCTGGGTGCTCAATACGGTCGTGCCCGTCTCCTGGCTGGAGCGGACGCCCACCTACAAGGAGAAGAAGCGCCAGGGCGTGGAGAACAGTGCCGGCCTGCTCGACTATCCGGTCCTGCAGGCCGCCGATATCGTCATCTACAAGGCGGCGCGGGTGCCGGTCGGCAAGGACCAGGCGGCCCACCTCGAGCTGTCCCGGGAGATCGCGCGCGCCTTCAATCGTCGCTACGGCCAGATCTTTCCCGAGCCGCAGGCAGTCTTTACCGATGCGCCGGTCGTGCTCGGCATCGATGGGCGAACCAAGATGAGCAAGTCGGCGGGTAACACGATCCCGATCTTCGCCACCCCGGACGAGATCCGGCGGTTGGTGATGAGCATGGTGACTGACCCGCAGCGCATTCGGCGCACCGATCCGGGCCGCCCCGAGATCTGCAACGTTTGCCAGCTGCACCGGTTCTTCGGCGGCGATTACCTGCAGATCCAGGAGGGCGAGCGGACGGCGCGCACGGGCTGCGTCGACACAAAGCAGCTGCTCGCCGAGCGGATCATCGAGCACTTCAGGCCGATGCGCGAGAAGCGCGACGAGCTTGCGGCCCTCCCGGACTACGTTGAAGAGGTGCTCACCATGGGGGCCGAGAAGGTCCGGCCGATCCTCGAGTCGACGATGCGCGAGGTGCGCAAGGCGGTCGGCATCGGACCGCGGGGCAAGGGCTAGCAACCGTGCTGCCGACCACCACCGGAATCGGCCCTCGCGAGCGCCGCTGGCTCGTCATCTTCCTCGTCCTGGGGAGTGCCTATTTCGCGGTCCTCCTGCTCCAGCTCTTCTTCGTGGCCCTCGCCGGGTTCAGCCAGATCCTGCTGATCGTCTTTCTCGCCTGGCTGCTGGCCTTCGTGATGTCGCCGGTCGTCGGCTTCCTGCAGACGCGTCTGCCGCTCTCGCGCGGTGCGGTGGTCGCCATCAGCTACCTGATGGCCCTGGTGGCGCTCGGATTCGTCCTCTTCTACACCGGCACGGCGATCACTCAGCAGGTGACGCAGCTGACGGAGAATTTCCCATCGACCGCCGAGCAGATCAAGCTCACCCTGGCCGACTGGCAGCGGGCGCTGCAGATCGGCCGGCTGCAGATCGACTTCGTCAAGCTCTTCCAGTCCGCCAGCACCCAGGTGGAAGCGATCGGCGGCGCAATCTTCTCGCAGGCGCGTGAGATCGCGGGGGTCACCGTTACGGCTCTGGGCGCGCTGGCCCTGATCATCATCCTGTCGCTCTACATGCTGATGGACAGCCAGCGGATCCTCGATCGGATCGCGCGACTGGTCCCGAACCAGTACCGAGACGAGCTCGAGATTTTCGAGCGGGCGGTGGCCCGCGCCTTCGGCGGCTTCCTGCGTGCGCAGCTGCTGCTCGCCGTGCTGCAGGCCCTGCTGGTGGGGATCGTGGGCGCCATCTTCGGGATGCCCTACCTGTTCCTGGTGGGAACCCTGTCGGCGCTGGCCATGCTGATCCCCTTCTTCGGCCCTCCGCTCGCGCTTATTCCGCCAGTCGTTGCGGCGGCCATCTTCGTCCCGAGCGCCTTCATCCCGGTGACGATCATCCTGGTCGTGGTGCAGACGGTGACCGTCAACTGGCTCCAGCCGCGGCTCATGCGTGAGGCGCTCGGCATGCACCCGATCCTGGTGCTGCTCGGCCTGCTGGTCGGAGCTCAGGTGGCGGGCGTGTGGGGTGCGCTCTTCGGCATTCCGGTCATTGCCGTGCTCAACGTGTTCGTGAGCTATGTGATCTTCCGCGCCATCCCGAACGCGGCGCTGCCCGCAGAGGAGCGGTTGCGTCACGTGGACGAAGGGACGATGGTCGAGGTGGAGAAGGCGCAGCTCGAGGACGAGACGCATCCGCGCATCCGGGTGCGGCGTTCACTGCGGCCTGACGGCAGCGAGGAGGTCCAGCTGGAGGTCGAGGGCGAGCCACCGCCCCTCTAGGACGCGGCGGCGACCTCGCGCAGTGGCGAGACATCCTCCGCGAAGTGGCAGGCCGAGAGGTGGCCGCCGCCCATGTCGCGCAGCTCAGGCTCCTCGACCTTGCAGATCGCCTGCGCCATGGGGCAGCGGGTGTGGAAGCGACAGCCCGGGGGCGGGTTGGCTGGCGAGGGGAGGTCGCCCTTGAGGACGATCCGCTCGCGCCTGACGGTCGGATCCGGGATCGGGATGGCGGACAGGAGCGCCTTGGTGTACGGGTGCCGCGGGCTCTGATAGAGCTCGTCCGCGTCCGAGAGCTCCACCAGCTTGCCGAGATACATGACGCCGACTCGGCTCGAGAGATGCTTGACCACCGCCAGGTTGTGCGCGATGAAGAGGTATGTCAGCTGGAACTCGTCCTGGAGGTCGCCCATCAGGTTGAGCACCTGCGACTGGATCGAGACGTCCAGCGCGCTGACCGGCTCGTCACAGACGATGAACTTCGGCCGCAGCGCGAGCGCGCGCGCGATCCCGATGCGCTGCCGCTGGCCGCCGCTGAACTCGTGCGGGTAGCGGCGGATATGCTGCTGGTTGAGCCCCACCTTCTTTAGAAGGTCGCGCACGGCCGCCTCGCGCTCCTTCTTGTTCGTCATCCCGTGGACGAAGAGCCCCTCGCCAACGATCTCCCCGACGCTCATCCGTGGGTTCAGCGACGAGTACGGATCCTGGAAGACGACCTGGATGTCGCGACGCGCCGCCTTCATCTCCTTGCCATTGAGGTGGAACAGTTGCCGCCCCTCGAACTCCACCTCGCCCGAGGTTGATGGGATGAGGCGCAGGATCACCTTGCCGAGTGTCGTCTTGCCGCAGCCGGACTCGCCGACCAGTCCGAGCGTCTCACCCTCATTGACGGTGAAGCTGACGCCGTCGACGGCTCGCACCGCGCCCAGCTTGGTGACTCCCAGTAGCCCGCCGCGGATGTCGAAGTGCTTGACCAGGTTCTCCACCTTCAGGAGCGGACCGGTGGCGCTGCCGCCGCGCGCGGTTGTGCGCTCAGCGCTCGTGAGAACGCGGTCCGGCGCTCCCGTCTGGTCGGTCATACCGGTTCCGCTCATCGAGCAGCCACCGTCAATGCATCCGCCGCCTCTTCGGCCTCGGGACC
>JALYTG010000161.1 GCA_030854405.1 Chloroflexota bacterium
TGCTCCAGCTCCGCGATCTGCTCCTCGGCCTTGCCGAGCTTCACCTCGGCCTTGGCGAGCTGCTCGGCGAGATCTTGGGCGACGTTGGTCATCCTCACGAACTCCTTTCGGAACTCCTGCTCGCGCTTGATGTTTCTCGACCCTGTCGGCCTGAGCCAAGGTGACCTTCTCGGACGCATGGGCGCATTCCTTCCAGCTCTGCGTTTTCTTCCTCGCGCTCACCTCGACTCGACCGCCTGCTCCGGGTCGTCGGGCTGGCCCAACAGCTCTCGTCTCACTCTCTTGAGCTCTTCCGACTCGGGCTTGGGCTCCCGGTCGCGCGCGATCTCGATCAGCTTCCAGCGGTATTCATCGCTCGCTTCCATCCACCATTCGATCTCGCGCCGGTCCTTCTGGGCCTCGTGCTCCAGTTCCTTTACCCGCTCCTCGGCCTTGGCCAGCTTCTCGGCGAGATCTTGGGTGGCGTTCGTCATCTTCACGAACTCCTTTCGGCGCTCCTGCTCGCGCCTGATGTGCTCCTCGAGCGTGTTGGCCTGGGCGAGTGCGGCGTTGTTGCCGATTTCCAGCTCCTTGCGCAGCTTCTGGTTGGCCTCCATCAGCCCAACGCTCGCCTCACCCTGGTCCCGCATCATCTTTTCGGCGTACAGCGCCCGCGTCTTCCAGCTCGGCGTTCTCTTCTTGGCGCTCACTTCGCCCGCCCCTGTTTGCGATCTGAGGATTGCGGCGCAAAGTCCGAAGGGATGCCCGGCGGCGCGACGACTTCCCCGAGAAGGACGACTAGTCCACGCATCGAACGTCACTGTCATCCATGTCGAGGCGTGCTGTTGCCGAAGGCGGCGAGGCGTGCTGATCATCGGGCGGATCGTCAGAAGTCGACGCGCCCGACGAGAAGCGTGAATCGGTTTCCCATGCCCGTCGGCTCAGGTGGCGGGCTGGGTTCAACCAGCCGGCGAAGACGCCGACGCCACCAAGCGCGTGCGGCTGGTCGAAGATCCACAAGAGCGGACCGCTCGTTCGGACCTGGAGTCCGAAGGTCTTATCGGCACAGTCACCCAGAAGCCAGGCAGCGCGCTCGCCCAGCTCGAGCTGCTGGTCAGCAGCGCTGTCGGCTGATCCAAATGAGACCAGCGGCCCAAAGTCCAGTCGCACGTCATCGACCCAGAGCCATCCGGCGTCGTCTTGTTCGACGATCTCATCCGCGAGCGTGCGTGCGACCACCCGGCGCGAACGCATCGAGGGCGGCAACTCCTCGACCATCAGGTCCGGCTCGATCCCAGTTGCCTTGAGCTCCCACTCGGCGAGATAGCGCAGGCCGAGATCGGCGCCCGCGGCCACCAGCGTCGCCGGCAGGGCGAAGATGTTGAGTCCATCGGCCATACCGACCACGAGCACGGTGTCGAACCGCCTTACCGTCTCCGAGCGTTGAGTCGAACGTGGAAAGAGCTTGATCTGACCCACTGCCTCCATCTCCAATTCACTCAACTTCCGCCGGCCACGCACCGAACTAGCTGTCGATCTGCTTCTCGGTCTCGGGGTGCATCGCGCCGGCAATCCCGGGTGCGTCGCGCTCCGGGTGCGCGTAGTGAAGGGCGTCGAGCTCAGCGCTGACCACCAGCGTCAGCCCCTCGCGAGTGGCGTAGGTGATCGTGCAGTTCGAGTCGGGCGGGCTGCCGTGCAGCATCGCCAGCAGCGCCTTCAGGTTTCGCTCTGAGAGCGTCACTCGTACCACCCGATCCCCGAGTTCGAGCCTCACCGCCGGACTCCGACGAACCCGCATTCGGCGCACGAGGGGTCGCGGGCGATCACGACGGGAGTCGCTGAGGGAACCGGTCCGGCGAAGTCGAGGACCAGGTGATCGGGATTGCCTTGTGAGACGCGATGACCGCTCAGCGTGCGGACCGCTATTTGGGTGACGGCGGCGGCGAAGGCCTCAACGTCGATGAGGCTGCCGCTCCATGGCGTCTCGTCGCCAACGGGCACCGGGCCGTACGAGTTAATCGGCTCGGGTTCGCTGTCGCGCACGCACTCGTAGCACGCGGAGACGAACGGGCGCACGCGCAGGATCCTTCCGGCCGCAACTCCATTCGAGACCCAGGCAAAGAGGGCCGGCCGATCCAGGATCAGCGCCGCGCGATTGGTCTCCTCGGTCGAGATCTCCTCGCCCGTCAGGTTGATGATCAAATCAGGTCGACCATCGATGAGCCCGAGCGTGCCGACGGCACGTCCGACCAACAGTGGAACCGCTCGCACCTCGACTCCCGGTGCGATGGCCTCAAGTTGCTGACGCAGCGACAAGACCTTGAACCGCCCGACCGTGCCGAAGAACGCACCCAGCCGAGGCAGGTTCGTCGAATAGATGGTGTCGTCGTCGAAGAGCGTGAAATGAGTTATGCCCGACCGCGCCAGCAACGTCGCGACAGCCCAACCCACCGCGCCACAGCCGATGATCGCGATGTGCTTGGACCGCAGCGCTGGCGCGTAGGGCGCGCGGTCGATCGACGGCGTTGGCACCTGCTCCCACGTCCGCAGGACCACGGCCTCGCCGGTGGACATCCGCCGAACGAACTCCCAAATTCCGGTTGACTCGCCATCCGAACGCGCGAACAGTCCGGCTACCTCGGTCCGCAGCCGCTCACGCACCGCGTCGATCGAGACCCGCTGGGCCTCAGCGATCTGCTCCTCGACGCCCGCGACGATCGTCTCCGCCGAGTTCACGTACGTATCCGGCCACTGGCCGCGCACCCATAGACCGGCCCTGGGAATCGGGAAGGCGCGCTGCAAGAGCGCACCTTCGGCCGAGAGCGCCGCGTGTCTGGCGACTCCTTCTATCCCGATCGCCGCGAGTGCCGAACCGAACGGCGACGCTCCGAGACGAAGGGTTCCGGTGTCCCCCTCGCCGGGAGCGCTCCAGGCGATCGGAAGCAGGACGACCGTCGCGGGCGATCTAGCCGCGAGACGCGACGGTCTCAAGATGTCGTTCATCGCCCGCACCGCCGCCTCCAGGCCGCGCTGGATGGCGAAACGCCCCAGATGCGGCGAATCGGCGGCGAGCCGATACGCCATCACATCGCCACCGAGCAGGTAGTCGTCATCGAACTCCAACCGATATCCGAAGCCTTGGTGATCAATCAGCAGCTGTAGGCGATGTCCGGGCGCCAGGGCCCGGGTGGGGTTGAACCCGGCGCGCTTCAGCGCGGCGATCTCGCGCCGCAGGGCGGCCGGGTTCTGCTTCCACCAGGGTGCGATGAGCGCGGTTAGTCGCTCTTGCGTCCGGTGTCGATGTCGCGCTTGCGAGGCTTGGGGGCGGGCGCCTTGGCTTTCGCCTTGGCCGGCGCCCTCTTCTTGGCGGGCATGGACAGCTACCTCCTTGGTTTCGTTTGGGCGTGAAGACGCGCCGACGCCCTTGCGCTCCCGCGCTGCGTCCTGCGAGTCCGGGGACTCACCTCGCGTCGTCACTTCCATGGGCGAGAGCGTCGGGCCGGTACGCACCCGAGTTCAACTTGGGAAATGCACTTCATTTGCACGCACGGAAGTTGGGAAACGGGCCTTAACTGGACGGAGCACCTTCGGAAAACCGCCCGATCGCTTAACGCATCGATCGACCCTGGCTATGGTGGCCGAGAGGTATTGAAAGCCGTGAGCGGCGAAAGGAACCTCAGTGGACACCATCGGTCGGGCCATGAAACGCACCGGACTCACACGCGAGCAGATCTATTACATCGAGGAGCGCGGCCATCTCGGCGAAGTGGCTCGCAACGGACACGGGCGCCGGTACACCGAACCGCAGATCGCCAAACTCGAACGCATCGCCGCTTGTCGTCTGTTGGGCCTGCGGCTCGACGAAGCCGCGCCGATCGCCGGTGCCGAACTGCACGTATCTCCGGCGTCGCTCGATCGTCTCCGCGTCATCGCGATGGCCAAAGCCGAGCAGATCGAGAGAGATGTCCAAGCTTGGACCTACGTGGTCTCGGTGATCCTTTCGATGATCGACCAAGATCCGGACGGCGACGCAGCTGACGTGGCGCACTCAGGTCTGCGCGGCAGCGTGCATCGATCGTGACTATCGGCGACCGACGGGGAACCCAGCCCGGTCCGACTAATCCTCGACAGGGCCGATCATCTCGCTCAGGCGGGCAGCTCTGAGTCGGCACCAATCCGCCAATTCGCGACGGTCGCGCTGTAGGCGACCTGAACGGTCGACTCTCACCCCTTCGTCGTTGTTCAGGTGGGCTACTGCTCCGGGGCCGAAGTGGTTTCGAACGTATCCGTTCGCCTCGAGCTTGAATGCATCAGCTTTCGTCTTTGTTTCTCCGAAGTCGATGTGCTCATAGTCCGCAGCATCCCCAACTGCTTCGCGCGCTCGATGAATTCTCCGAGCTTGTCCCGGCGTCGGCGCTTGTGGTTCTCCCTCAGTGCGGCAAAACTCGCTGCGAGGAGAACCAAGCCGACTCCGAGCCAGAATAGAAATTCACGTACCGACCAACGCTCGGTCAGAGGCATGAACGCGAAACAGGCAACGCCGAGCGTCCCCGACGCGATCGTGACAAATGTGATCACTCGTCCTCCCGAGAGGGTGCTGGATCCGATAGCAGACTAAGCGGAGGTCCTTAGTAGAAAGGCGTGAATTGGCTCGAGTTTCCGTCGCGCAGACGTGACCCGCTCAGTGCGTTCTGGCCCTCCTGGCAAACTCGATCCCCACAGAGCGAGCACGAACTGGAGGTGCGGCGAGACATCGCAGACGCGCTTTACGCCTTTCTTGAGCAGCACCTCGCGCGTGCCGCGCCCGTCATGCGTCGGATTCTGAGATGAGCGCGCCTCTTCGACCGCACGCAACCATTTGTCTTTGGTGAGCAAGTTGATCGCACAGGCCACGAAGTCGTCACTCCCGATCTTGCCCTGCCCACTGGGGTTCCACACGTCGCGGCCGAGCCATACCTCGATCTCGGTCGCCGACTGCAAAGCAAGCGCCGGGAGCTGAGGATCCGCGCACTCTTTCTCGATCACCTGGCCGATCGGCCAAGCGTCGCCGTCGGCCATGCCCTCTAGGTTCACGGCCAGGACGACGCGGCTCTGCGGGCGGTCGTGCCAGAGGCTCCACTGCACCCCAGCAGGACGATCGGACCATCCGGGGTAGCGCTGGCCGATTCCCGAGAAGTGGCGCGGGTCAGTCGGTTGGAACTGCGAGTGCAGCATCGCGATCACGGCGAGGCAGTGCGCGCAGCTCGCTTCTTCATGCTTGGCCATTTCACGCCCGAGGCTAACGCGTGCAAGCGCAACTTCCGTCGCTGGCTTGGCCTGGAAATCGCGCGTCAGCGTACTTGCCGGGCGACGAGGAGGAGCGCCACTCCGCAGGCACCAACATACAGGCCGGCGATGGGCGGAATGTCGTACCCCAGGCTCAAGAATCGCAAGGCCGGGACATACGCGGAAAGCGCAATCGCGGCGGCGACCGTTGTTGTAAAGACCAGGGTGATGAAGGCAATCCGGATGCTGCGCTGCGGCTCCCGCGGCTGAAGGTTCTTCACGCCGGGTATCTAGCCGATTAACTCGCGCTCCGACAAAGGGGCCTGCACTCGTGGGGTCACGGTTGACCGGCGGCCTAGCATCCGGTGGGAAACGTGGCTGTGCTCGCGGCGCCCGAGTGGCCTGCGTCCGCCCGTCGCTTTGTGGCGGTCGCGGTCGGATTCTTGGCACTCTCCCTCGTGCTTCTCGTCGTTCTCATCCTGGGAGCGGCGGTGCCAGGTCGGGCTCTGACCTTTGGCTATGACATCAGTCCCCTGGCCGGACTCTACTTCGTCGTTTCCGCAGTGG
>JALYTG010000031.1 GCA_030854405.1 Chloroflexota bacterium
CGGCACGAACGGTTGAGTGCTGCCATCGGGCGTCAGGCTACCGGTAGCTCCGGTCATCGCACCCCCTGACGCGCTGAGCGACGAGATGACCTGGCTGGGCCCCAATGGCCCGCTGACCGCATGGGAGCTGGGCTCTACCTCACCTGAGCCGGGTCGGAGGGCAGGCGGCCGAGACGTCACGCGCGCAGCAGCTCCCCAGCTGCGTCCCCGGAGCGTTGCCGTCCGGGCGGCGATGAATTCCGGTTGTGCTCGATGCCGCCCGCCCTGGTCGAGGCGTCGCCAAGAGAGCTCGCAGGCAGATTAAGGTCCCGCGCGGGCGTGCGAGTGGTCCACATTGCCAACGCGCGCACCATCTCCCGGATCTGAAGCCGGGCCACAAGATCAGTCAGGTTGCCGTCGGCATCGAACGTTGACGTGGCGCGCGGGATCAAGACCTCGGGTGACCATCCTGGTGAGATTGTCGGTGCTTGCCGCGCAAGAATCCGAGACCACCAGTCTGGACGATTCATACGCTTCATCGGGGCGCTCAGTGAGGGGATCAACCACCATAGGCTCGCGTTCGACGCAGCGCAATACCGGCGGTGCTTCTGGTCGACCTTGATCCGGAATGATGTAGCGGGCGTCGCGACCCGCCGGCCTGCTCGTGGGACGCGGATTCCAAACGCGCCAGCCGCCTGCCCAGACCCATGGCCGGAGACTCCATGAGCCAGGTCGCATTGCAGCCTCACTACGGCATGCGCTCCGCCGATCCCGAAGCGGTGGCACAATTGCCTTGCGTCGTGCAGCCGGATCGGTCGAGCGTCGCAGGGACCAAAGCTGACGTCCTGACCTTCACATACGCGAAAGCAAGATTGATCGGGCGGGGGGAGCGGGAGTGGAGCGGTCCTTCCCGTAAACCCCCCGAGGCGATAGGCGCCCTTCCGGGCCGGCCGGCGGATCGAGGTCGTGACCGCCCGGGTGTGCCGTCGAGGCGCGCGAGGGTGGGGCTCGCCCTGATCCTTCTGACGAGCGGCTGCGGGGCGCAGCCCGTGGATCTAGGAGGCCGGTGAATGTTCCAGTGGCGGAAACGCATGCTGGCCAATGTCGAGAGAGCCCGGATCGAGCGGCTGGCCAAGGAGATCGGCAGGGCTTCCCGTGCTTGGAGCCTGCCGGCGCTGGTCCGCAACTACGAGGGGCAGCCACCTCCACGCTGGTCGACTGCTCCTGACCGGCGGTATCTCCCTCTGCGCCGGGCGGCGGGGGATCCGGAGCAGGGGAAAACTGACGGTCACCTTCACGAGGCAGACCGACCAGACTGCATGACCTCACGAGGTGCGTGGAGGACGGGTAAGCCGCCGGTAAGCAAGGCGGGACAGCGTGTCGCAAGGGCGGGTGTCCACGCGGGCGTCGGCCCTCCTGTTTCGACCCTGGAGCGCACCCACAGCCCCGCGGTGACCGCGGGGCTAGCCGGACGACCATCCACCTCGCCCGGCGAGGTGGCCGCTCCCAGGCATGTCGACCGCCGGGAGGTCGGGGGTTCGAGTCCTCTCGGGCACGACGCTACGCCTCCTCGACGGCGTGCGCCGGCTGGTGCGGGCCAACGAGGTCGGCCACCACGAACGGCGCGGTCGCGAGGGCTACTAACGGCTCGGGCGCGGACGGGCCGACCTGGCCGGCCGGGGTCGGACGGTCAGCGGCGAGCGGCGAGCGGCGGGCGCATGCGACGAGCCGGGCGAGGTTGGTGAGCGACGTCACCACCGGGAAACCGCTCCCCGCGAACGCGTCCCGGTGGCCGGGACGACAGAGTCCGACGAAGCGGACCCCCGCGGCCCGGGCGATCGCAGCGTCGCGCACTGCGTCGCCGACGAACAGGACGTCGTTGGGAGCGACCCGGATCGCGGCCGCCCAGGCGCGGAGCTGCGCCACCTTGGGACGCTCCGGCCGCCAGCCGTCGACCGCAGCTGCGAGCTGGGCCAGCCCGAAGCGCCGGCAAAACTCCTGGACGAGCTCGGCGCGCGTGCTACTGCAGACGAGGGTAGGGACGTCGGCGTGCCCGAGGCGCGCGATGGCCGCTCCCGCGTCCGCGAACGGTCGCAAGCCGCCCATGAGGCCTTCCTTGGCGGCTTCGAAACCGACGGCGATCTCGTCGAGGCACGGGCGGCCGTACGCGATGAGGTCGAGCTGGGTCCGGAAGTCGTCGCCCGCGGTCGCGAGGTAGCGGCTCGAGGCTTCGTCGCGCGGCATGCCGAGCTCGCGCGAGAGCAGCTCGGCCGCGAGCTTCGCGAGCGTCCCCATGGAGTCTGCCACCGTGCCGTCGAAGTCGAACGCCACGGCACGCACCCCCATGTAGTGGGCACCCGGTCCGCCGGCCCACCAGGACGCCCGCAGCCGCACGCTCACGATCCCCGCGCAGAGGACGGCCACGACGGCGAGCGCGGCCAGCAGCAAGCTGGCATGCAGTGCTGCGCCCACGGCGCCGAGCGTCAGGATGAGCAGTCGCAGGTCGCGCCCGCGGCCGCCCGCCAGGAGGACGCCGTGGTAGCTGTGGCCGAGGTCGACGGCGGCCTTGGCCGTGGTGTAGCTGACGAGCAGGTGCCCGACCAGCGCCAGGCCGGCGATGGCTATCACGACCGGCACCTGCACCGACCCAAGCTGGCCAGCGAGGTCCCCCGCGGTCGCGAGGTAGATGGCCGCGCCGGTGAAGAGCAGGCCGTCCGCCGCGCGGTCGAGGACCGCGTCGAAGAACGAGCCGAAGCGCGACGAGCGGTGCGCTAGGCGGGCGATCTCGCCGTCGCTGCCGTCGAGCACGCTTGCCGCCGTGATGAGGACCGCGGCTATCACGGGGGCGTGGGCAGCCAGGGCCGCCGCGGCGACGAGCGCGACGGCGAAGGCGGCCATCGTGACTTGGTTCGGGGTGATCGAGGGGAAGACACCGAGCAGCAGCGGGGTCACGAAGCGCTGCGAAAGCGCGCGGTTCAGGCGCGTCGCCACGGCACCGTCGAGCGCCTTAGCGGTGCTTCGGAACAGGTACCGGCTGCCGCGCCGGTAGTCGGTCGGGGTGTCGACGTCAAACCACCATTCGTCGGCCTCGAGAGGCAGCGCGCGTGCCGTGCCGAGGCCGGCGAGCACTTGCACGGCACCCGCGAACGCGGTGTCGCCGGATGCAGCAACCTGCTCGACCGCGTCGAGCACCGCCGCGCTGCAGACGAAGGCGCCCACGTCGAACGCGTCGTATGCGGGCAGCATCTTGCCGATGGCCTCGACGCGGTCGCCGCTGAGTCGAACCTTCATCGCGTCGGCCGGGTCGACACCGGCGGCCCGTCCGAGCGAGCGGTCGACGGCGACGACGACCTCGCCCGGTAGCACCGACGTCGCCCGGAGCCGGCGCAGCAGTGCCGACGCGAAGACGTGATCGGCCATCACCAGCGCGAACGGTGCGTCGCCGACGATGTCCTTGGCGGCGAGGACGGAGAGTCCGTTGCCCTCCCGATAGCGCGCGTTGTGGACGACGGCAACGCGCAGCCGTCGGCGACGGCTCACGTCAAAGGCCTCCCGGGCGACACGTTCGGGTTCGTGGCCAGTGACGACGACAACCTCGTCGAAGCCGGCCTCGTGCGCCGCGACGATTGACCGTTCCAGGAGTGTCATCCCCCCGACCCGCACCAGAACTTTCGCACTCAGCTTGGGCTGGAGGCGCGACCCGACCCCGGCAGCAAGCACCACAAGCCGGGACGTCTGCATGCTTCTCGATCTCCTTCTTGCTGTAGTCCGAGTGAGCCGCCCCGGGATTGCAGTGCGGGTTAGTTGGTCCCGGCCGTGGTAGCCGGGGTGTTGTGACGGTACCTGGGTGTCGTGCTCAACGGTGACCTTAACCCGGTTCGGTGGACACCCGATACTGGTTGTTGACCAGAGAAGGGAGGCCCCGGCGCCCGCCCACTCTGACAGCGTGACCGGATCGCGGAACCCCGGGCCGTTAGTCGCCTACCGCTCCGACAAGGATTCAGCCGGCCGCGCCCGGAGCGTTGGGGTGGGGGACCAAGACCACCGTCAAGCCATCGATGTTCGCGAAGTCATCGGGGTTACAGGCGTAGAGCGGCAACCCGCCCGCCAGAGCGACGGCGGCAATCATGGCGTCGCAGGCTGCCGGGCTCGGTCGGACAGAGCCGACGGACCCATCCGCCGGGCGATGAACGCGCCGGACCACGCGGCTGAAGATGTTGTTGTGCCCAGGACGAAAACGGGTGACCGTATAACTGAGGCGTTTTCGCTGGGGGGTTGAGTCCCCAGACTTGGTGTAACAGCGGAGAGGCCGAGAACTGAAGCGGCCACCGCGTCATCCTCGCGTCGTTGGAGTAGCAACCGACGACACGGAGGACAACCACGATGGCCACTGACAGGATGGCGCTGCTCGAGACGGTGCGCAAGGCGATCGCCGACGGCGACGTCGACTTCCTGCGCGAGGGAGTGCGGGTGCTGGCCCAAGCCGTGATGGAGGCCGAGGTCACCGGGCTCACCGGCGTGCCCAAGGGCGCGCGCGACCCGGAGCGCCGACTGACCAGCCGGAACGGATATCGCGACCGGCGCTGGGACACCCGGGTCGGCACGCTGGCGCTGTCGATCCCCCGGGTCCGCGACGGCAGCTACTTCCCAAGCCTGCTCCAGCCGCGTCGGCGGGCCGAGCGAGCGCTTCTCGCGGTCGTCCAGGAGGCCTATGTGCTCGGCGTCAGCACGCGGCGGGTCGAGGACCTCGTCGTTCCGGAGGACCGGGAGGTTCCGGTGGTTCCGGCAGTTGGCGCAGACTCGTCCGCCGTGATGGTTGTCGGCCGTGCTGGGTCAAGCATCGGTCTGGAGGTTCGGGTTCTCGCGAGGCAGATCCAGTGGCTCCTCTTCGGTACCCGGCGCGTCTTGGTCGTGCTCGCGCTGCTTGGGTACTTCGGGCGCGGACGTTTCCGCAGGTAGTCACGTTTCGAGGCGGCGGCTCCGCGCCGATGAGCCGGGGAGCGGTCTGCCACGGTCTATACGTCCGAGCCGCCATCATCCTGTCTTGCACCAGGCCGTTGACCTCTAGCGTTCTCAGCTTGGAGGACAGTTCGACCCCCAGCCTTGCGCGACGACCGATGTCCAGGGCGAGCGCTGCCCCCCGACCCCCGGCGGCCGCTAGCGGAGATGGAGGTTGACGCCCAACAGGACGAGCGGCCACAGCAGCACGGCGAGGACTGCCGAGAGGATCGGCAGTACGGCGTTGAGATGCGCGAAGAACGCGTGACCCGACGCCACGAGCAGGCCAATGACGAGGTAGACGATGCTAACGATGGACGAAAACCTGGATCTCATGCCCACTCCCTGCCGTCCGCTGATCGGGTCTCGGATGGCTCACCACCGTCCGTAGATACCCGGAGGGTAAGCCTACAGCGACAGGTTGCGCGTCTCGAGCCTTGCCGGCCGGTTCGCGAAGGTGGCATTCCGCAACCGCGGCACGACGAGCGCCCGGCGCCGGTGAGCCCTGGCGGTTCATCTGCACACAAGCATTGAACCTAGGTGGTCGCCGAGTTGCAGCGCAGATAGACGTTTAGCTCTTCGAACCCGGCCATCCCTTCGCGCGCGCCCTTGCGCGTCACCGACATTGCGCCGGCCGCATTGGCCGCAACGATCGACTCTCGTAGCGAGCTGCCGTCAGCCAACCGTGCCGCGAGCACGCCGATGAACGCATCCCCGGCGCCGGTCGTGTCGACCACCTCCCGCGCCGGGAAGCCCGCGAAGACCTCGAGCCGGTCGCCATCGGCCAGAATGGCCCCGGCCGCGCCGCGGGTGACCACGATCGGGCCTCGGTTCAGACGCGCCAGTTCATCCAACGCTGCCTGCGGGTCGCCGCACCCAGTGAGTACCGCCGCCTCGTGTTCGTTTGGCGTCAGGATGGCGCCCAGCTTGAGCAGCTCCGCAGAGAGTCGGGCTGCCGGCGCAGGGTTGAGGATCGGAACGAGACCCATCTGCCGGGCAGAGCGCAGCGCGGCCAGGGCGGTCTCCATGGGGATCTCCAGGCCGGTGACCAGCACGCCGGCTGCGGTGGCCGCCTCGATCACCACGTCCTGCGGCCGCACCTCGAGGTTGGCGCCGGGAGCGACCACGATCTGGTTCTCACCGGCCGGACCGACGGCGATGATGGCGATCCCGGTAGGCCCTTCTGCGCGACGGACGAGGGAAACGTCGATCCCCTCGGCCATCAGGGCCTGGAGCGAACCCGCACCATAGCGGTCATCTCCGACAGCGCCGATCATCGCGACGCGCGCGCCCGCGCGCGCCGCGGCCACCGCCTGGTTCGCGCCCTTGCCCCCGTAGTGCTGTTCGAAGCTCCCACCGAGCACGGTCTCACCAGGACGCGGGAGGTGATCAGCGGCCACCACCAGGTCGACGTTGATCGATCCGACTACTAGGACGCGCCCGGCCATCGGGCCCAGTATCGGCCATCGCCCAACCGCGAATGCGGCTCGGATCGATCCGCCCTTGACCATGCATGCAGCACTTCCTAGTATGAGCGTCCGCCGCCGTTGAAACGATTCAAAGCCGCTCGCGGTCCCTGACGGCCGTCGAGCCCCGAGACAGACCTCGGGAAAGGGTGGAATGGGCACGATCCAGCGCCGCCTGAAGGCCCCACCGCCAGGGGACGTAACGGTGCGCGATGTGGCCGCCGCCGCTGGCGTCTCAATCGGGACCGTGTCCCATGTGGTCAGTGGGCGGCGGCGCGTTGCGGATGCCACCCGGGAGCGGGTGGAGACAGCTATTCGCTCACTGCAGTACCGGCCGAACCGCCTGGCCCGGGCCCTCCTGGAGCGGCGGACCCAAACCGTCGGGATGCTGATCCCTGACGTCGGCAACCCCTTCTTCGGCGAGCTCGCCCGGGCCGTCGAGCGGGCGGCACGGGTCGCAGGATACTGCGTGGTGTTCGGCAATGCGGAGAATGACCAGGAGGCCGAGGCCCGCTACCTGGTGGAGTTTGTCGAACGGCGGGTGGACGGCCTGGTCGTCGTCGCGGCCGCCGGCGGCTCGTGGGCTGACCGACTCCCCTCGGATCTTGCAGTGGTGGCGCTTGATCGGTTCCCCGCGGGTTGGCCCTACGACGCCGTAGTAGTCGACAACCGGCTTGGGATGGAGCTGGCAGTCGCGCACCTCGCCGAACTTGGCCACCAACGGATCGGTTTTCTGGGGGGCGACGTTCATCTGACCACCGGTCGCGAGCGCGCAGACGGCTTCCGTGCCGCCCTCGCCAGGCGCGGTCTGCGTCCGGCATGGCGCAGCTCTGGCTCCTTCAGCCTGGAGAGCGGTCAGCGGCAGACGGAGCGGCTGCTCCGGCTCGAACCAAGGAAGCGACCATCGGCCATCGTGGCCGCGAACGATCTCATCGCCCTGGGCGCACTCCTGGCGTGCCGCGAGGCTGGCGTGGCGGTGCCCGCCGAGCTCTCGGTCATCGGCTTCGACGACATCCCCTTCGCGGGGCTGGCCTTTCCGCCGCTCACCACCGTGCGCCAGCCGATCGACCACCTCGGCGCGGTCGCGGCCGAACTCCTGCTGGAGCGCATGCGGGCAGAGCACACCGAGGCGCAGGCGCGGGTAGTCACCGTTCGCCCCGATCTCGTGGTCCGCGGCTCGACCGCGGCGCGCCGAGTCGGAGATGGGGCATGAAGCGAGGCGGCCTCCTGCACCCGCAGCTCATTGGCCTGATCGCCGGTCTCGGGCACGGGCAGCGGCTGACCATCGCCGATGCCGGCCTGCCAATCAGCTCGCACCCCCAGCGCGTCGACCTCGCCGTGCGCTGCGGCGTTCCGTCCTTTAGCGACGTCCTCCAGGCGGTGGCCGCGGAGCTGGTCGTGGAGCGGCTCATTATCGCCAGCGAGGCGGCCGGGCTGCCGGGAGCGCCGCTGGAGGCGGCGCTGGTCTCGGCGTTTGGCGACGATCAACCGCCGCGGGAGGCGGTCGGTCACGAGCACCTCAAGGAGCTCGCCGACGGTTCGGTTGCGGTGATCCGCACTGGCGAATGCACCCCGTACATGAACGTGGTGCTGGTGGCGGGGGTCGGCTTCTAGCCATGGCGCTGCTGGAGCTCGACCACGTCACCAAGCGCTATGAAGGCGTGCCTGCGCTCTCGGACGTCGACTTCGGGGTCGAGAATGGCGAGGTCGTCGGGCTGGTGGGGGAGAACGGCGCCGGCAAGTCGACCCTGATCAAGGTCGTGGCGGGGGCGGTCCAGCCCGACGGCGGCGAGATCCGGATCGACGGGGCTCCCGTGCGCTTCACAAGCCCCGCCGACGCGATCCACGCCGGAATCGCGGTGATCTACCAGGAGCTCTCGCTGTGTGCCGCGCTGGATGCCACTGAGAACGTGCTGCTCGGTTCGCTGCCGACCCGCGGCCCGTTCGTCGACTGGTCCGCCGCCCGCAGCGAGGCCGCTGCCTGGATCAGCCAGCTCTCGCCGAGCCTGCCGGTTGACCGCCCGGTCCGCGATCTAGGGGTCGGCCCGCGGCAGCTCGTCGAGATCGCCCGCGCGCTGGCCCGCCGGGCCCGG
Source organism: Chloroflexota bacterium (assembly GCA_030854405.1). Next base: position 8,537 of record JALYTG010000031.1, read on the forward strand.
CTGATCTTCATGGACGAGCCGACCGCCGCGCTCAGCGAGCGCGAGACCGGGCTGCTGCTCGACATCGTCCGCGACCTGAAGCGACGTGGGGTCAGCGTGGTGTTCGTCACTCATCGACTGGAGGAGGCGCTGGCCATCAGCGACCAGATCGTTGTGCTGCGCGACGGGCGCAACGCTGGAGGGTTGCGCCGGGACGAAGCGACCCGCCCAGACCTCATTCGGCTGATGGTCGGGCGCGCCATCGGTCAACAGGCGCGCGCGCAAGTGGCCGGCGACGCGCGGGTTGTCCTGGAGGCGAAGGGGCTGAGCCTCGGGCAGCGCTTGGCGGGGATCAGCTTCCGCGTCCAGGCGGGCGAGGTGCTCGGGCTGGCCGGCCTGGTGGGCGCCGGCCGCAGCAGTCTGCTCCGGGCGCTGTTTGGCGCCGAGCAGATTACCGCCGGCACGCTGGAGCTGGGCGGCCGTCCGGTCGCCATCCGACGGCCTCAGGACGCCATGCGGCTGGGGATCGCGCTCGTTCCCGAGGACCGGCGCGGGCAGGGATTGATCCCCGCGATGTCGGTCGCCGAGAACCTGGCGGCCGCCAGCTGGCACGAGCTGGCACCGTTTGGCTTCCTAGCGGATCGCAAGGTTCGGCGGCTCGCCAGCCGGCAGGTGAAGGCACTCGACATCCGCTTGCGCAGCCTGCGCCAGCGGGTCCTCGCACTTTCCGGGGGGAACCAGCAGAAGGTGGTGGTGGGCCGGTGGCTGAGCCGTCGTCCATCCGTGCTGCTGCTGGACGAGCCGACGCGAGGGATCGACGTGGGCGCCAAGGCCGAAATCTACGAGCTGATCCGCGGGCTGGCGGCACAGGAGGTAGCGATCGTGGTCTCGACCTCCGAGCTTCCCGAGCTCCTCGCACTCGCGAACCGGATCCTGGTCCTGCGCGAGGGCCGGATAGCGGGTGAGCTGGCAGCCGGAGCCAGTCAGGAGGATGTGATGCACATGGCGACCGGCGGGCAGGAGGAGGCGGCGTGAGCGTGGCCGCTCCGACCGGCCGGATGCGCAGCCCGGCTCGCTGGATCCGGTGGGCGGCGGAGTACGGCATCTATGTCGCCTTCGGCTTGCTGTTGGTCGGCCTGGCCGTCGTCTCGCCGGTCTTCGCGACGCCGTCGAACCTGTTCAACATCGCCCTGCAGTCCTCGATCAACGCCCTCCTCGCGTTCGGGATGACGTTCGTCATCCTGACCGCCGGGATCGACCTGTCGGTGGGCTCCCTGCTCGCCCTCTCGGGAGGGCTGGCCGGCGGGCTGATGGTCGGCGGCGGCCTGCCCTGGCCGCTGGCCGCGCTGGTGGGGCTGGCGGCCGGCACCGCGCTGGGGGCGATCAACGGGGTCGCCATCACCGCCTTCCGCATCCCGCCCTTCATCGCCACGCTGGCGATGCTGTCGATCGGCCGCGGGCTGACGCAGCTCTACACCGGCGGTCGTCCCTTCACCGGGCTCGACCCGGCGTTCAACCAGCTCGGCCAGGGAGAGATCGGCCCGGTCCCGATCCCGGTCATGCTGATGATCGTGGTGGTCGCCGCCGGCTGGGTCGTGCTGCGCTTCACCGTCTTCGGCCGCCACGTGTACGCCGTCGGATCGAATCGCGAGGCGGCTCGCCTCGCCGGCGTCCCGGTGGCAGCGGTCCTCGTCGCCGTCTACGCCATCAGTGGCCTGCTCGCAGCGCTCGGGGGTCTGGTCATCACCGCTCGCCTGTCCTCGGCTCAGCCAACCGCCGGGGCGGGATTCGAGCTCGACGCCATCGCCGCCGTCGTGGTCGGCGGTATGAGCCTCTCCGGGGGGGAGGGCAGCATTCTCCGCAGCCTGATCGGGGCGCTCATCATCGGCGTGCTGAACAACGGCCTGAACCTGCTGAACGTGGATCCCTTCGTCCAGCCGGTCGTCAAGGGTCTGGTGATCCTGGTCGCCGTCGGGCTCGACCGGCTTAAGACGCGATAGCGGAGTGCAAGGTTGGCAACTACGGATCACTCAGGAGGTGGATCGATGAACCGACAATCGTTCATTCCGATGCTGGCGGCGCTGACGCTGGTCCTCGCCGCGTGCCAGGGAGGTGGCAGTGCCAGCCCGAGCGCCAATGCCGGTGGCGGCTCCAAAACCATCGGCCTGGCGCTGAGCACCCTGAACAACCCATTCTTCGTCACCCTCCGTGATGGGGCGCAGGCAAGAGCCCAGGAGCTGGGCCTGACCCTGGTGGTGGCGGACGGCCAAGACGACCTCGCCAAGCAGGTCAGCCAGGTCGAGGACTTCATCACCAAGAAGGTGGCGGTCATCATCGTCAACCCAGTCGACTCGGACGGGATCGTGCCGGCCGTGAAGAAGGCGAACGACGCCAAGATTCCGGTGATCACGGTCGACCGCGCGGCCAACGGCGGCACGGTGGCCAGCCACATCGCGAGCGACAACGTGGCCGGCGCCAAGGCGGCCTGCGACTACCTGATCAAGCAGATCAGCTCCGGGAACGTGGTTGAACTGGAGGGCCTCGCCGGAACGAGCGCGGCGCGCGACCGCGGCAAAGGCTGCAAGAGCGCCCTCGATGCGCAGAGCGCGGTGAAGCTCGTCGCCTCCCAGACCGCCGACTTCGACCGGACCAAGGGCCTCAACGTCACGCAGAACCTGCTGCAGGCGAACGCGGACATGAAGGGCGTCTTCGCCCAGAACGATGAGATGGCGCTGGGTGCGCTTCAGGCCATCGCGGCAGCCGGCAAGAGCAGCCAGATCACCGTCGTCGGCTTCGACGCCGTCAACGACGCACTGACCGCGATCAAGGGTGGAAAGATGGCGGCCACCATCGCGCAGCAGCCCAAGCTGATGGGGGAGACCGCGCTGGCGAGCGCCAAGGAGCTCGTCGACGGGAAGTCGGTGCAGGCCTCGCAGCCGGTCGAGGTGAAGCTCGTCACAAAGGACAACGTCGCCGATTTCATGAAGTAAACCATCGGCGGCTACAGCGGATCAGGGAGCCGGGCCTTCCGAGGCCCGGCTCCAACCATCCCACGGAGCGCCTGCTGAGCTCGTTGACGTCTGCTGAGTAGGCGTCACCCCGCTGACAAGGCGGGGTAACTGACCGCATAACTGAGGCGTCTTCGCTCGCCCCCGCCACGCTCGGAGCCCAGCGCTCGCTGATCGCATACCTGTCCGATTTCCGGCGCCCGATCGAGCTGCGGATCGCCCAGCAGCTCCTGGCCCGCCTGTGGCCGAGTGGCCGCGAGCGGGCCCGATGTCGTCGATCAGCGGTCGGCGCGCTTGGCCAGAGTGATCCAGCCTTGGACTGTCTTCTGGCTGACGCCGGCCTGCGCGCCGTGGCGCTTGCGGATCGTCTCGGTCAGCGAATCCGCGTTGCGATGGGCAAGCTCCTTGACCGAGTCGACGCCGATCTTGTCCAGCATCGCCGTTCGCTTCGGTCCGATGCCCTTGAGCTTCGAGAGATCGTTCTTCATGCCACCCATTATGGAATCTCCTCACTGATATTGCTGGTCTGTGGTCGACCTGGCCGTCGCCTTCGTGCTGCGTGGCGCGTTCGCGACCATCGTGACCTGATCTACTTTTTCGTGGTGAAACCGATGGAGTGGCTGCGACGGCCGGGCCGAGGCCACGAGGAGCTAAGGGTCTCCTGCAGCTGAACCCGCCCCGTCAGAATCGGGCGACAGCGGCGGCTGCACAGACAAAGGGGCGTCCTGGTCGGCACTCGCCAGCGCTCGATCGTAGCTGGCCAGCACTTGGCGCAGCTGGATCACGGCGTCGTCTGGCAGCGAGCCCTGCGATCCCTCCGCAACCCAACGGGCGGCGGCAAGCAGCGCCGCCGCCTCGTAGGCGTGGAGCGTCAGCCGCAAGACCGCAGGCTGAACCCTCTCCAGTTTCAAGACCCGCCCTAGCGCTTCGAGCTCAGGTAGGCGCCGATCTGCTGCAGATCCTTCACGAACTGGTCGTAGTCCTCTCGGATCCCGTTGAGGTAGACGCTCCACCCGGCGGTGTACTTGGCGAAGTGGACCGCCTCCTGGATCTCCTCATCGGTCGCGCCGAAGAGCTTTGCCGCCTCTTGGTGGAAAAGGGTGCAGTAGCGGCACTTGGTCTCGCTGTGCACTCCGACGCCGATCAGCTCCTTGTACTTGTTCGGGATGCGTGTCTCGCCGAACTCGAGGTTCTTCATCAGCTCCCACTCGGGAGCGAGGAACTGGTCCGGGATGCGGCTGAAGAAGCTCGGCACCAAGCCGAACGTCTCGCGAATGTCAGACTCGACCTCGGCCCGTGACCGGGTCGGGGCCATCGTCATCGTCATCATTGGCTCCTTTCAAAGCAGCTCCAGATGCGTGTCCGACGATTGCCCTCTCCGTGATGGTGCGCTCACCTCCTCTCTGGCGATACCGATCGCATCGGCTGGGTAGATCGCGGGCAACCGCGCGCCCCCTCGGAGGGTCCGACAGGCTCGGTCCGGGCAGCCCGCTTGGGTCCGCCTCGCGCGACCGCTGGGCCCTCCAGTTTCCTCCTCGCCGGGACCCGGTGTCTACCTGGTTGTCCACCAAATCGGCGAGCACCGATTTGTGTCACCTGGCCGACATGGTGATCGGTCAGCCCTTCGCCATCGGCTGTCGTGTGCACACCCAGCGACCAGGACCAGTACGTCCATAACCCCAACGCGCCTCGAGGTGGCAGCGCCCTGAATCCGGGTCAGCGGGAGTGGTGGCCGAGGTGCGGACCGAAGCGGACGGTGACCTGCACACCCTGCTTGTCCTTGATCCGATCTACGCCTACCTACTGACTGCCGCCAACCAGGGGGTCGAGCGAGGTGACCTCGTGGTCGAGCCGGTGTGCCGGCGGGCGTCGGCCCTCCTGTGTCAACCTTGGAGCGCACCCACAGCCCCGCGTTGCCGGGGGCTCGGTCCGGCCGCCCACGAGGCGGGTCCCGTCGCACGATCTGACGATAGTGTTCGGTAGCGTAACCAGCCGAACGGGACATGAGATTTGGCTGGAGGGCTAGGATATGCATGGCCCCCGCTCCGCACGTCGACGGCGATCCCTTTTGGGGTTTGGTCAGATCGCGCCGGCGGGGGCCTCTGCTGGGCGCCCACTCAGCCTGGGGCGCGGGATTAACGTGCTGCGCCGCGGGCGCGATGGGCGCATGGCGTGACGCCACTGACTCACCGAGCTGCGCGAGTTCGTGGTGGGCACCGGCGGGAAATCGCTCGATGACTTCACCGGGGAGCATGCGAACAGTGCGATCGGCGACTTCTCCACGAACTGCATCGGGGCGAGGCCTCCGAGCGCGGTTTGGGGTCGTTGGTGAGCCGCCGCTCGGTAGCCTCGCTCTCCCTGCCGGTCCAGTGTGGCGTCAAGATTGGTAGAGGCCGCATCGGCTCGAGCTTCCGGTAGACCTTGAACGGGATCAGCTTGATCGACCAATCGAGCCGGCGACCGCTCGATGCCACGCCCGCCGGCGAGTGGCACGTCAGCTTGTGGTAGCGCCGGAGTGCGCGCTGCCGCCCGTTGGGCGAGCGCGTCATTCGAGCAGCTTTCCCGCGGGGTCCATCTCCCCAGCTCGCGCGAGCCACGATGTGAGCTCCGCGGTAACCGCCGGAACGGGTGCGGGTTCGAGCGTCATCCGGGCGTGACTGCCGCGCCCCACGATGAAATTGACCTCCATCTCCGGATCCAGCGCTGGGAAGTCCGAGCGGTTGTGCGCACCACGCGTCTCTTCACGAGCGATCGCCCCGCGCAGTGTGGCTTCGGCGGTGCCCAGCATCGCCTGGACATCGAGGACGTGGGCCAGGTCGCCCCATCCCTCCTGGCTGGGGCGCACATCGACGCTCGGCAGCACCGAGCGGACCTCGTCCAGCATCCCGAGCGCCCGCTCCATGTCGCTGGCTTCGCGCACCACGCCGCAGTGCTCCCACATCACGTTGCGGACTGCGCGCTGCAGTGCCCGGCTGAGCTCGGTGCCGTTGTGGATCAGGCTGTCGAGGTCGGCGTGTGCCTCGGCGATGACTGGTTTGGAGCGCAGCTGCGATTCGCGCTCTCGTGAAGATCGCGCCGCTGCCTCACCGGCGCGACGCCCGAAGACCAGTGTCTCCACCAGCGAGTTGCCACCCAGCCGGTTGGCGCCGTGCAGTCCGGCAG